>CAYRPI010000074.1:0-6537 GCA_964426225.1 uncultured Candidatus Babeliaceae bacterium
GTGCCTTGATAGTGAACCATGGCGATTTCGGCGCATCGTGCAGGTGTGATCGATAAAGCTGCGATAATCATGTCAATCTTACTCTGTCTTAGAGACACTATAAGCGCATCGAAGGACATGTCTTTTATCACTAGTTTTTTGCCCAAAATGTCAGCGATTTTTTGGGCAACATCGATATCAAATCCCACAACGGTGCCCGTGCCGTCAAGTTCTTCAAATGGGGGGAACCCTGCGCAGGTTCCTACTACCAATGTGGTGCCATCTACGATTGAATCCTGTCTGTGCTGAACAGAGCAACTTGCCAAGATGGCAAGTAGGAAGGCCCATGCTAGAGTTCTGACCGTTTTATTTTTACTGTTCATCAGGTTCCTAGGACTTTTTGGGATGGGGCGGGTTGCTTAAAGTGAACAAGAAGACAGACGGTCTCAAAAAACACCTCTATATTCTTTTTAGAAGGAGGAACTACGAATACGACATTTTCTCCCGCAAGAGTTGCCAAAATGTTAGAATTTTGGAGCTGGTCAAGAAAGTCGCCTATAAATGCCGCAAATCCCCCTCGAGTTTTTATAACAACCAATGATTCATTATGAACAATATCCAGCACTCCAAGCCGCAAAATCTCTAAAGTGACATCGGTATCCTTAAGCTCATATACGAGGGAATCTTTAATCTTTCGTTTTATAGCACCAAGCTCTCTTAGGTCACGTGATACAATGGATTGGGTTGTTTCAATACCATACTCTTTCTTAAGTAAGTCAACGAGTTCGTCTTGGTTTTCAACGGAATAACGCTTGATGAGCTCTTTGAGCAGTTCTTTGCGTTTTTGGGAATTATCTGCTTTAAACATGAAAGTCTCCGTGTTTTTGTATTTTTATTCACTAATTATTCAGCGGTATATTTTTACCAAATACAGCTTTTTATATTTTAATCACATGAAAATTTTGTGAATAATTATTCATATATAAGTGAATTATAATTCAATATGGTTATGTGTGTCAAGAATAAATATCTTCTGCTAAGGTTTTGGAAGAAATAGATTTTTATTAGACCTTATCCTAAGATAAGAGCAAAATTACAACTGCTCATATCGTAAATAGGGGGATGTAGAGAGATGGAATCGATTTTTTCAAAGATTATTGCGCGTGAAATTCCTGCAAAAATTATAGCGGAAAATGATGAGATTATAGTTATAGAAGACATTGCTCCAAAAGCACCCATTCACTACCTTATTATTCCTAAACAAGAGATTAGAGATATTCAGTCTTTTGAAGAGCAAGACTTTAAAGTAGCGGGCGCATTGTTTAAAATGGCTCAACAGCTTTCACGGACAGTCCCTGGTGCAAAAGATTTTAGGCTGTTGATTAATAATGGAGCAGGTGCAGGGCAGAAGGTTTTTCATATACATATGCACTTTTTGGCAGGCCGGCAGATGGTTGATTAGTCCGAAGCCTAGGAAAAATTTTTTAGGATTTAATTTAGTCATTTTTGGCTAATGAATAACATCGTTTTAAGGGTTTTTATAAACTGTAGCTTTCTTATAACGCTTTTGTGTAAAATAATTACAAGGATGAAATAATACATCATAAGATTGTATTTTATATAAAAGGGGGGTGTTATGAATAAGTTACTATTAGCAGTTGTTCTTGCAGCTACAGTAGGGGTTGGTGTTCAAGCGAAACATAGTAAGAAGAAAAGTGTTGTTCTTGGCGGATTATCTGGTGGTGGGTTAGGCGCTATAATTGGTGGAGCGGCTGCAGGCGGTAAGGGCGCTGCAATAGGCGGTCCGGTTGGGTTTGCTGCAGGAGCTGGAATAGGGGCTCTTGTTAATAGAAGAAGGGAGCGTAGGCAGGGGTAAAACGATTAGGCTCTGTCGCTTTGTTTTTTAGAGCTTATTCTATTAGGATAGGGGCTGGCTTGGGGAAGAGGGATTGGCGTTTTCATTGAACAGCCCCTGTTTGTTTTGTGTCAAAAATTGCGTGTCAAAAAAGGTGTTTAATCACAGCGATTTTGACAAAAAAGTACTTTTGTGTAATTCTTTGTGTTGATATGTGTTAATTTTTGAAAAAATTTTGGGCGGGACTCGTGGTTTTTTAGCCTGAATGGAGGATTGGATTATTATGATGAAAATTAATACTTTTGAAAAAGTGGGTCGTTGGGGTGTGTTCTCTTTTATGGTGCTGTCTGGCATGATGATGGTCGCACCAGTTTGGGCTGTGGAAGATGACATGGGTGCAGATAATGATTGTCTTTATTGTGCTGGTCTTTATGATGGGGGGGTTGGGGAAGCTGGCCAAAAACAAGAAATTCATCGCATTATTACAGTTGATGGGAACGGGGTTTGTCACAAAGATGCTCACTATGCATGCTCAAATTGCATTGGAAATTTCGATAAATGCCCTGCCTGCAGAAAGGCGATAACAGGCTTGGATAAAAAATTTAGAACAGGTAAATATGACCAGTGGCCCCTTGAATTTCAGAAGGCTTTGCTTGAAGGAACCCAGACAAAAAAAAGATTGAAAGAAATTCTTCCTGGTGGTCAATATGCGGCTTGGCCCATGCATTGTAAGAAGCTTATACTCGCAGGATTGGATGAAAACGTAGTGAAAGAGCTTGCTCAAAAATGGAACGTGCGCGATATTCAACAGGCATTGCAGGATGGTTTCACTAAACCTGAAAATTCGGCTCTTATTCAGTCTGGATGGAGACTTCAAGATTTTAGACAGCGGGCTTTAGGATGGAGCGATGCTGAGATTGATGCCATGCGCCGGGGGCGCCACAGGGCTTTGGTTGGGATGCAGTATTATGGAAGACGGTTGGACCATGTTATTCCTCTGCCAGAGAGCTCGGCCGCTTTTCTAGGAGGGTGCGCTGCAGCGCTAATAGCTCGTCGTTTGGCTCATTACATTAGTAATAATATTGAATCGCGTGCGGATAAAATAGTGGCGAATTCAGCCCTTTTTGGATCTTATGCCTTTATGAACATTGGACTTGTCCGGGCTTCAATGTTTTTTTTATCAGATCGTAGGACTGCACCCGTTATGTACCGAGAAGTGGGAGAGGTGATTTCATTTTTGTTGGCTGGTACATTCGGAGGACCCTTGCTCGCTCGTGGTTTTCTTAAAGGGGCGTGGAGCGTGTATAACGGGATAAAGACTGTTTCTTCTTAAGTGGCCCGGGGTGATGTTCCCCCGGGCTGCGATTTTTAGGATTTAATTTGTTCAGGATTAAATCCTATTGAGCGGGTATCGCTGGTTTTAGGTTCATATTTTTCTCATTAAATTTTGTTTATGCAAATATATTCCCGGCTTTGAGTGCACTAACTCGGGCTGTTGGTTGGTCTAGGTTCATGCGGGCTTGCTGTATTAAGCTTTTTTTCTGGATAACCTCGAAGATTTCATCAACAATGGTGTTGAGCTTGGATTTATAGAGGGCCATATTTTCTGGTGAAATAAAGTCGTAGTCGAATACTTGGATACCGTCGATTAGGTTGTTTTGTATATTTGGTGTTGCCATAAAGCGCGCTTGCAGGTTTACAGCATCAGGGAAGATGTGAGGAGCATTTTTGTATTTTTCAAGAATGGCTTCCCAGTTTGTATATTTCCCATTTTTGATATTCTCTTTCATTGTGTTATAAAGCGGGTTGCTCTCTTTTTCAAATTTTAGCTGGCCACGGATGACATCCATAACTTCTTGTGTTTTTATGTAGGCAGGTGTTCTTGAAAGAGAGGTTTGTGCAAAGTTTTTAACCCAAGAAATTAAACTTGGTTCAAAAGGAACTCCTTGTACCCAGGCTAGGTAGGCATACGAAGGCATGACTTTTTTGGGAACGAAAATTTGTGCTAGTGATTGAGGTGACCACGTTACGGTTTTACCGGGCCCCGGTTTTATAATTTCTTCGGCTTGTAGATAGGTTTCAAGTTCGTGTATTTCTGGGAGGAATGGTGTTATATCATTTTCAGTTAGTTTGAACTGTTTTAATAGGTCTATGAGCATTGCATCGTTCAAGGGAGTCTGGCTTTTTGAGTTGAGAAGGTATTCAAAAGTACATTCACCCGTGAATACGATATTTCCAAAGAGCGCCAAGTTTGTAGAGAGCAGATAGGCTTTATTTTTCCATTCGTTGTCATTTATAAGACCATCTTGTAGACCGTCAAGCAAGATGCCCTCTATGGTTTTTGGAATAACGGGTAGCCATCTGAAGGTGCGGTAATTTTTAATACCCGGAATGTTTTTGATGGCGGGATTAATCTTTTTGTAAAGTTCGAAAAAAAGATCTTGCGGGATGCGCCATTGATTTGAATAGGCGGTATAAAGGGCATAGTGCGTATTATTAAATTCATGCTCTTTTTTGATGATGTCTGCTAAAAGCTTTTTGAACTGAGGAACTTCACTTATTTTATACCAATTTTCAACTTCGTTCTGAATTACAGGAAGGCTAAGAAGGGCTTCTGTTTGTGTTCTATTTCCAGGATTAAATCCTGTTTTATCTGTAAGATTCGGCGGATTGGTGCTGGTTTCTACTTGAAGCATTAGTTCATTGCCTAGAATCCCTATAAAAAGCAT
This sequence comes from uncultured Candidatus Babeliaceae bacterium, assembly GCA_964426225.1. Classification (GTDB taxonomy): domain Bacteria; phylum Babelota; class Babeliae; order Babelales; family Babelaceae; genus UBA12395. The sequence goes on from CAYRPI010000074.1 coordinate 4,564, forward strand.
CAGCGAGAGGGGGAATATTGTTAACATTCTTTTCATGGTCCTACAATCCTCATTCAGGATTAAATCCTGTTATGGTTAAAGTATTTCGACCTACAACGGTCTTTTATTTCTGTAATTAGCTTAAAATAAAAGAGTGATTAAAAACAACAGATTGTAAATGTTTTTTCAATTTAGCGTTAAAACACCCTGTAGCTCAAGGTATTTTAGATAGGGTTAGTGGGAACTGGCTTCTTTGATTAGGTTTTTTTCTATAAATGGCATTAGGTCGCCATCTAGGACAAGTTCTGGTTGGGGGGATTCCAGGTCGGTTCTATGGTCTTTGACCATTTTGTAAGGGTGGAGAACGTAGGATCGAATTTGGGATCCCCATTCTATACTTTTTTTCTCTATTGCTTCGAGCTTGCTTTTTTCTTCGGCTTTCTGTTTTTGAGCTAATCGTGCTTTGAGCATTTTCATCGCTGTTTCTTTATTTTGTACCTGAGAACGCTCGTTTTGGCATTGGACCACTATATTAGTTGGTATGTGGGTGATACGAATGGCGGATTCGGTTTTATTGACATGTTGTCCTCCTGCACCTCCTGCTCGGAAAGTGTCGATGCGTAAGTCTTGAGGATTAATTGCAATTTCGGTGTGGGGAGCTTCTGGTATTACAAAAATACCTGCAAAGGAGGTGTGGCGACGTTTATTTGCGTCGAAAGGGGAGATGCGAACGAGCCGGTGAACGCCCTGTTCGTTTTTAAGTAAGCCACAGGCATTTTTACCTTCTATATAGAGAGTGGCAGATTTAATGCCTGCGCCTTCGCCAGCTTGGTAGTCAAGAAGACGTGTTGCAAATCCTTCTCGTTCACAGAAGCGGGTGTACATTCTTAGGAGCATTTCTGCCCAATCTTGAGATTCGGTTCCGCCTGCGCCTGAGTTGATATCAAGGAAGCAGTTTTTGTCATCATCTTCATCTCCTAATAGGAAGGAGATTTTTAGGCGGCGAATTTCTCTAAGGCAGTGGGCAACTGCGGGGGCAATTTTGCTAAGTTCGGCCTCATCTTCTTTAAAGAGTTCTATGAGCTCCATTAGTTCTGAATAGTTTTCTAGGGTTGCTTTAAAGCGATCGCGGATAGTTTTTATGGATTGAAGTTCCTTTAAGAGAGCTGCTTGTCCTGGATGTTGCCAAAAATTCTCTTCTGAGCTCGTTTTTAACAATTGTTGTAATTTTTCTTCATGGCCTGATTGGTCCCAACAGAGTTTTACGGCGTCTAGATCGGGTTTTATTAGCTTTAATTGTTCTTGTAAATCGTCGAACAGCATAACGTTTCTTTTAAGGGTTGGAAGGTTAAATAAATGTCTATTGCAGGTATCTGTTATAAGTATAGGTGTTTGGTTTTGTTTTGCACGTCTCTCTATATGCTCCGGAGAGCCAGTTGTCTTGTAGGGAGTGTAATGCATCGTCAGCATAGCCTTTATAATCACTCGTGCTTTTATTTTCTTCGTTGGCGTTATTTTTATTATTGTTTTTTATAATGCCAGCATCGGTTTTTACGTGATTTATAACTTTAATAATGTCGTCGGGGATCATTAATTGTTGAGCAAATGTGAGAAGTCTAATAGGATCAATCTTTTTTTTAAAAGCTATATAGACAAACATCTGGTCATAAGGATAGGAGTAGTTGGTCAAGGGAGTTAAACTATTCTTTTTATAGATGGTTATAAGATTTTCTATGGCTAAATAGTAGACAGGGAGTTCTTGGGGGAGTTTTTGTTGGGAGGTTTTTTTCCCGTTTAAAACATTTTTGCAGAGTTCTTTTTCAAGGCCTATGTATTTTAAGCGGATATCTAGAGGTAGGTTTCCGGGGTATGTCATTTTATCAGAATAGGATTTTTTTAAAGACAAACATCCATGTACAATATTATCCTGTTTTTCAGAAAGCTCTACTGCTTTCAATTTACAAAGATAGTCAGCTATAAAATAAGATATTCCCA
>CAYRPI010000075.1:0-1602 GCA_964426225.1 uncultured Candidatus Babeliaceae bacterium
CGAGAAGAAAAAAGGCTCCAACTAATAATGATCCAACCATAAAGAACCCTTTCTGAGGATTTAATCCTGTTAAATTTTAAAGTTATTCAGCAACAAATTTGACGTTACCCATTCGTACGTCCGCATGAATGATGATTAATGCGGCTCTGTTTGGGTGGGAACGATAGGATCTGGAGCCGTATGAAACATTCGAGCCATCAGGAAATTGAGCATCACCCCATGAGCTTGTTGCATGGATTTCAAAAGGAATAGATGCCTTTAATGTGAAGATAGTCTGCCCTGCGCGTGTGCTTGTGTTAATTTCTAGAGGATGTTCAGCTTTAGCAAGAGCTTCTTCTGTTAAAGGGGAGAGATCTATGATGGCTTGGCCCTTGCGCGTTTCAAAGCAGAGCTGAGGGCGTGGTCCGACTATTTTGTCATCGGTGATACGGATATGTGAAGATCCTTTGCGGGTTGAGTAGAATCCTGAGCAGTTTGCTTTATCCCATGTTCTGGTGTGGCAGCTTTCACAGTGTTCCCAATGCGCAAAGTGTCCCCAGCCCTTCCATCCCCCAAAAAGGACTTGTAGGCCTAGATAAAGAAAAAAGAGCGCCATTAGAGTGCGTGCTACAGGAACGTCAAATCCAAAAAGGCCGTTTAAAATCATCAAACTACCGCCGATGAGTAGTAGGCTGCCGAAAAAGAATGATCCTGAAAACATGTGGGGGCCTTTGTAGTAAGAGCGTATATGCTTCATAAGTGAAAACTTTCGATAAGCAATAATTTAAGTTTTGTGCACATAGTATAGGGTTTTTGAGCTAAAAATGCAATTTGTGCTAGTTCGTCTAGAATAACTGCCCGATGATATCATTAACCTGTTTATGCGTTATTGCAGGCTTCATCAAGCTTGCATAAAAAACATCGTCATAACTACGTGTTTCTATAACAATAGGCATGGGTACGGCGTGACCAAGGAGTAGGACCTGTTTTTTGCTGTCTAGAGAGGCTAAGACAGTGCGCAATTCTGTTGCATTATTTACTCCACTCAACACAGCTGCAATATCCTTTTCATCGTGAAGTTGAGCCGTTATTTTTGTTCCGATTTGCGATAAGATCTCGGAATCGATTCCGGAGGGCCTTTGGTCCACGACTAAGAGCGAAACATAATATTTGCGCATTTCACGGGCAATAGTTCCAAAAATAGTCTGTTGAGCTGCGGATGGATTAAGAAATTTATGTGCTTCCTCAATGGTAATAACTAATTTGCGTGGTTCATCTTCTGTGCGCTGAGACCCTAAAAAGCGTTCTGTTTTTTCGGTGTAAAGAGCATGCAGCCGGCGTGTAATAATGTTGGCAACAAGTAGATAACAGAGCGTAGATGTAAAATTTCCAAATTCAATAACGACCGATATTCCACGGTTTATATAGTCCATCATCTGTTCGATCACATCAAAGCCTGGGGAATGTGAGTCGGAAGTAAAACAGGAGAGGCGCTCTATAGTACGTACTTTTCTATAAAGGGCTGAGATAGACTCGGGGTGAGCTCCCACGTCTTCGGCAAGCTCTTTTAGTTGGGTTCCCCGTGAAAGAAGTTCCAGGAGCCAATTGTTGTGATATTTTGCT
>CAYRPI010000075.1:1612-6476 GCA_964426225.1 uncultured Candidatus Babeliaceae bacterium
GATTAAATAGGCGGCTTCGCAAGCAGTGGGATGTAAGTTAAGTTCATCTTGAAGAGAGACAATATCTTGTACTTTTATAGCGTTGTACGGTATTGTAACCGGAACATCCGCATTTCCTCCGCGGCGACGCGTGGATACCGGGTCCAGCGAAAAGATAGCAACGCGGTCAGGAAATAGTGTTTTTAATCCTTTAACAAAATGTTGTCCGCCCCCGGGATTTAATCCTGCCTCTTTTCGAGCCTGTAAGCCATATTCACTATGCATGTCAAAAACAACAGCTACCGCTTTTTCACTCTTTACAAGGCCGGCGAGAACGAGACGAGTTAAGAAGGTTTTCCCGGTTCCTGTTTTTCCAAAAATCCCGGTACTCCGCTCTGTGAGTGCATCAAGGTTTAGGCAGACAGGTGCGGTCATATCAAGGGGTGTTCCTACAGAAAAATAACGTCCGGTAGGTTCGTCTTCTCGTCCAAAAATAAAGGCAATTTCTTCAGTGGTTGCTTCAAATACGGGTGCAAAATGAGGAGGAATAGTCTTTACCGGCTGTTTGCGGCCTCTACTATCCAGCATTAGCATGGGGCGTATGGTTGCTTGTATGGTAAGAAAACGATCTTTTATGGCGTTAAATAGAAGGGGCTCAGAAGCTCCCGGTGGTGTTAGAGAAATATCAGGGTGAGATATGCCTAGTCGCAAGTCGGTAACTAATGAAAAAAAAGTACAGTTTAAACCTGCAATAGAGACAAATTTTCCACTTTTTAATTCTTCAAGCGCGGCTTCTGAAGCAACACGCATAATAAAACCTTCAGATAGAGAGCCGTAAAGCAAGGAGCCTAAGATTTTGCGCATGGTAAGTGGCTTTACGGTTGGTTTGCTATGATGAAGACATTTTTTCTATCAATTTTGGCAATGCCACTGGCAATTTCAAAAGATTCTATCGTGTTATTTGGCCGCGAGAAACGGAATACACTCTTTGGATTTAAGGGTGCAATAAGAGGAGCATGCCCCTCTTGTATAACACGATTTCCAGAAGGTGTATCTATTTCAAGCCATAGAATTTCTATCTCTTGCCGCCCTGTAGGCATAATAATAGTTAACTTAAAACTCATGCGCTTTTACCCATAGTCTCTTGCTCTATCTCTTCGGCTTTATGGTATACATCGTCTAGCGTTCCGACCATATAGAATGCCTGTTCAGGCATATGGTCGCATTCTCCGTTTATAATGCGCTCACAGTCTGAGATAGTCTGTTCTCGCGGAACATAAACACCCGGCATTCCGGTGGTAAATTCGGCAGAAAAGAGCGGTTGTGTAAGAAATTTTTGTAGGCGTTGGGCGCGTTTAACCGTCATTTTTTGTTCTTCAGAAAGTTCATCCATCCCCATAATGGCAATGATATCTTGCAGCTCTTTGTATTTGTGTAAAATTATCTGAGCAGAGTGTGCAACGCGATAATGTTTTTCTCCGACAATACTTGCAGAAAGCCCACGTGAGTGCGAGGCCAGCGGATCGATTGCAGGATAGAGTCCCAACTCAACTAATTTACGAGAAAGCACGGTATTAGAATCTAAGTGCATAAACGTAGTGGCAGGTGCAGGATCGGTAATATCATCTGCAGGAACATAAACAGCTTGAATGGAGGTGATAGCGCCATTGACAGTATTGGTGATTCGTTCTTGGAATGCGCCTAACTCAGAGGCTAGGGTAGGTTGATATCCAACGGCAGATGGCATACGTCCAAGAAGAGATGAAACTTCGGAACCGGCTTGTACAAGCCGGAAAATGTTATCAACAAATAATAGAACGTCCTTTTTTTCTCGATCGCGGAAATATTCGGCCATAGTCAAGCCGGTTAGCCCGACACGAAGGCGTGCGCCAGGGACTTCGCCCATTTGACCAAAGACTAATACCGCTTTATCAAGTACATCAAAGCGTTTCATGTCAAGCCACAATTCATTTCCCTCGCGGGTTCGTTCACCTACTCCTGCAAAGACAGAAACGCCCTTATGTTCAATAGCGATGTTACGTATAAGCTCGGTAACCAGAATAGTTTTTCCAACTCCGGCTCCTCCAAAAAGACCAATTTTTGATCCCTTTAGATACGGGCACATAAGATCAATAATTTTTATGCCGGTTTCTTGAACTTCATTTTCAACTTTTTGGTCGACAAAGGAAGGTGAATCACGGTGTATGGGCCAATGTTCTGCTACCTTTACAGGGCCCAGGTTATCAATAGGGTCGCCCAGAACATTGAAGATTCTTCCTAAAGTTGCAGGGCCAACGGGGACGCGAATGGGAGCCCCAGTATCTATGACCTTAAGGCCTCGACAGATTCCAAATACGTTTTCAAGCGCTATGCAGCGTACAACGCCATCACCCAACTGTTGGGCAACTTCGACGCTGGCGATATGCTCTTTTCGGTTTGAATCGGCCGGTAATTCAACATCGATCCGATTAAAAATATCGGGTTCTTGGTCGCGAGGAAATTCGACATCAATGATGGTTCCGCTAACGCGGATCACTCTGCCTTCGCGGGCTACCCCTTCAATCTTTTGGGGAGACGTCGTGGTCAAATTCTCGGATGGTATGTTTGAGTTAGACATGAAAAAGCCCTGAAGAAAGGGGAATAATGCTACAACTTTTTATTATATCACTGGGGAATAAAAATGGTTGTTTTTTGTTAAAAAAATGGGAGCCCATTTTTTGAGCCCCCATTTAATATGGTGTTTTTATTGCTAGATTATGTTTACTTCTCCTCGATTAGCTTTTCTTTCTCTAGGTCACTTGATTTCAGGATTAAATCCTGTTTTTTCTTATCCGGAATCCAGACCAAGACATTTTTTTTGATAAAGTAGTTGCGTACGTCATCGGGCAACTGGCTTATAAACATGCCAAGCTCAGATAAGCTGGAGACCTTAAGGGTCCTCTTTTGGCTCTCGGCATCCTTTAAGATTTTAAATGCTAGTCGTTGAGCTGTTGAATTAAAATTAAAGAGGCTAAAATGGATTACGTGGTATGTCTCTTCTTTCCCCTTGGGTAAAGCGATGCTTGCAAATCCCATGTGTACAGCTCCACCCGCAAAGTCTTCTTTAAGAACAAGTTTCCATTGGCCTGTTTCTTTGTCGATCGTGGCAATGTCCCACACAAATACGGAATGATTTGTTTTTGTACTTACCCCTGTTAGAAAAAATTTCCCATTTTGGGTAAAGCCTTGGATCTGGTGAGGATGTTTTAAATCTGCCTTAGTTTCAAAAATAAGTTTCTGCGTTTCTATATCAAAGACTCTAACTCCTTCACCATTTTTATCAAAAAAATCAATCGCAATGTATTTTTCATCAGGACTAAATAATGCGGTCGATTTTAGAAGAGGCTCAAAAAACTTGAGTTCTTTATTCTGCTCATTATTGCGCCACAGCGTCTGGGATCCTTCTTCGTTTATCAATAATACAAAGGTTCCATTTTCGGAAAAACCAACAATTAAAGGCTGATATGACGTAGGCTCCACCCCCTCTTCTGGCTCTTTTCCCCAAGGTTTAAAGGGTTCCCCGAGCTCCCATGTTTTTAAATCAAGCACCCTAAAGATATTTTTCTCGACTAGAATCATATGGGAACGACTTTTGTTTAGGAAAAAATGGTCGAAGTGTATATCTTTATATTCAAGTTTTTTCACTTCTTTACCGGTTTCGAGGCTGATAAAGCGTAAAACGCTATTTTTTTCTACATAGTCTCTAATAACAAATGTTTTATTGGTTGGGAATAATATGTCAAAGAAATAAGAATCACTAGATTTGGCCATCTCAAAACGCGTCTCGGTTTTATTTTTTAAATTTCGAATAATAAAAGTGACCGTTTCTTTGTTGGTAGGGAAAAAAGGAATAACCAGATAATTTCCATCAGGAGAAAAATGTCCCTTAGCTATAAACCCTCCAGAAGAACGGTCAAATTGTTGAATTTTGTTGCCTGTAGAATCAAGCAAGGATGTAATGTTTTTATTGCCGTCACTGACCAACACTTCATCGCTTGGGCCAAAGGTTAGATGGGTCCAGTAGACTGCTTGAGAACCTGTATCAAATTCACTTTCTAGAAAGTGAATTTCTCCAAAATTAGTTTCACTGAAGAAAAGTTCGTTTTTTTCACCATCTTTGTCTATTTTCTCAAACGTATTGCCCTGGTTTAGAAATTTTGTGGACCATTTTTCAATTAGAAGCTTCTCCACAAATTTTAACAATTCAACGGGCGCTTCAAAATAGTTGAGAAGATTAAATAGCAACTTTAGTTGTTCTAAACTGTAATTGGCTAAGTATTTTTTTACTAGCTTCTCACCTTCAGGGAGTAATTGGTCCGTCTTTTGGTCTAGGAACAAAAGGAGGTCTAATACCACATTCCGAGAGTCTTCTTCGTTCCAAGAACTTACGGTAGAGCCGTCAAAGAATTTTGAAAAAAGAATGTGATAGGCGTTTAGAATTTCGTTGTCTGTGTATCCAGCTATCCCTTTTCCCTTTTCAGAGCTTTTCTTAGTAAGGTCTTTCAGACCATATTTCTTTCCGCCAACATTAAGATTTGTACTGGTAGTTTCGGTCTCTTTTTCAGTTATAATCTCCTCCTTCTTACTTTCACCCTCCAGAAGATTTAGGATCGAACCGAGCTTGAGAAGTTTTTGAATCTTCTTTTCTTTTGGCTCAAATCTACTTATAAGAAGACCGACATTTTTCTTTGAAATATCGCTTTTCTTTGATGCGCTTGACACAGTGGGTATTAGTCCCGCTGCGGTCAAAAACACTACCTTTATTAATATATTCCTCATACTAACTCCTTTATCCTGTTTTGCGAATTAGGCATCACTGTTTTGCCTTCGCGTTTTTTTACATTAT
>CAYRPI010000076.1:0-6405 GCA_964426225.1 uncultured Candidatus Babeliaceae bacterium
AGACCTACGGATAAGGTTGAACATCAGGGTCGTGAAATAAAACCTGAAGAGTCTGTCTATTTGGTTCTAAATAAACCTACCGGGGTTGTTACAACGGTAGCAGAAAAGGGGAGCCAAACTGTTCTTGAGCTCGTAAATTTTGAAAAACGGGTCTATCCTGTGGGACGTCTTGAGTCCGCGGCAACAGGAGTTCTGTTGTTGACAAATGATGGAGCGCTTACGCAACGTTTAGTACATATGCGTGATTCTATAGCCAGCGTGGAAAGATGTTATAGAGTGACACTTACTCGGCGGCTTGATCGTCGCACTCAACAGATTATGATGGATGGGGTTAAGCTTGCTGAAGGCGTGGTTAAATTGGATGGAATAAGACCAGTTTTTGGTAAGCCTTATGAATGGTATATCTCATTTTTTGGTGATCAGAGCAGTTCTATGCGGCGTATTTTCCATCGCATGGGACATGTAGTAAAACGGTTTGAATGTGTGTGCTTTGCCGGTATAACGGTTGATGGACTTGAGCGTGGCCAATGGCGTACGCTAAGACCGGAAGAAGTTGCGCGAGTCAAGTCACTTATGTCGTCTGAAAAATAATTTTTTTTACCAACTTGCAGGTACAAGTCTAATTTCTCGTACATCGGGACGGACTTCTATTCGTACTCGTAGAGGTATTGTTAAGCTCTCTTCGTGCCAATCATAAGGTAGCTGTGGCATAGGTGTTGTTCTTATTAGCTCCTCAATGTAATGGTTTATAAAGGGATAGGGAGACTTTTCTTCAAAACTTAGCTCGGATATTGTTCGATTCCTTGTAATGGTTATCCATAACATAATTATATGCAGGGGTACGGATTGAAAGGATATCTGTAGCGGGCGATTGTTGGATGTATCGCAGACCGAGCGGACGAGTTTGTTCACAAAGAGTTCGTGGCCTACTTGTAGAGCTGTTCCAGTCGCAGATGCAGGAGTTTGCGTTCCGTTACCTTGTCCTGTCCTTGAATCTGAGCTTTCTGAAGTCTGTTTTCCGTAACGTCTATCAAGATACCCTCTAAAAGATCTATCCCAATTTTCGGCGCGTTCTTGAGTATCATCTAAGGGCGCTTCTCCTTCTTCGGCTCCATCTATTTCGTTGCTTGCCTTTGTTAAAGTCTTTTCGTGGGTGACGCCATCTACAGGTTTTTTTATCCAGGATTCTCCAAAAGAGCGTCTTCTGCGGAGTGCTCTTTGTGGTGTTGGTGTGGCAGAAGATTGTTTTGACAGATTTTCGTTGGCATCTCTGGTGGGGCTATCTTTACCCATTTCATTTTGTGGGATTAAATTTTGTTTTAAGTTTGGGGATGTTTTCTTCTCAGAATTATTAAATCCTTCTTTTTCTCTATGTATTGTGGAGGGGCCCTCTTGTGCGGGAGGTAGTGTTATAGGTTGGGGTGCTGGCTGAGCAATAGGTGGCGGAGGTGGCGTGAGTGGAGTTAAGGGTTGGGGCAATGGAGTAGGAGTCGGTTGAATGGGACGAGCGGCGGGGGGAGTTGCATTGAAACTGGGGTGAAGTGCAGGTGGAGGCGCTTTTATTGTTGGAGGTGGAGGTTGAGCCCAGCGTACTGGAGCAGGTTGTTGATGGGCGTCTCGGTGGAGTCTGGAAAGAGGTGCTTCGGGTAGCGTTAAAAATAATGAGGTGCGCATGTCGACAAATAGAAATGAAATGAAGAGACAGTAAAAAATAAGCGCTAATAAGAACGCTTGAATGCGTTTGGCGCTATGATCTATGTGATCTACTACTAATTCTTCTGCCTTAATTGGCCCAGACTCTTCCGTTTTCCACATGGTGCTACTCTTTTTTACGAGGACTACCTGAAACAGGATTAAATCCTGTAACACGGTATGCCGATGTTTTACCTCTCTAGCCTAGCATAGTTGTTTACCTTTACGATAGACCACTGTGCATAAAGAGTGTGGTGGGAGCTTTTTTTGTTGGATAGAAAGCGTAAAATTTCTTTTATAAGAGCTTGAGATGGTGTGAAGTGGAGTTTTGATTCTATAAGCCACTGCAGAATTACTTTGCCTTGTAGATAAGGGTGCAGGGTGTTTAATTTTTGTATATCAATCCAGCTTGAGGAGCCTTCAATGTGACGAATCTTTTCGAAAGCTTTTTTTGTTTCATCTTCCAAAAAGAGGTCTGCCTGGCGAAGAAGATTCATGGTTTGAGCTAGAGAGTGATCAAATCGCTCATCACAGGCGCGAAGAGCGGGGAGTGCGGTAAGGCGTATTCTATTGCGTAGAAAGCGGAGATCTCTGTTGGTTATGTCTTCAACAAAGGGGATTGCTCTGCTTTTTAAGAAGGCGAGAATTTCGTTTTTTGTGCAACAGAGCAGAGGATGGATATAATTACCTTCTTGTGGGCGAATTCCGGCTAACCCCGTAACACCGGCGCCTCTGAATAATCGAATAAAAAAGGTCTCTTTCTGGTCGTCATGATGGTGTGCAAGTGCAATGGTAGTGGCATGGTGTTCTTGTTGCACTTTTGCAAAGAAGGCGCGACGAAGCTGTCGACCCTGTTCTTCTAGTCCGCCTTTATTTTTTTTGACCAGGATTAAATTCTGTTCTAAGGCTATTTCTTGTGCATGTCCATAAACTAAGGGGATGTTGTATGAGGCTGCTAGTTTTTGGCAGAAGATACGATCGTGTGAACTTTCTGCTCGCCAGCCATGATCAAGGTGTGCTGCAATTAGTTTTATTTCTAGAGAAGTACAGATCTCTGCTAGTGCATGAAGAAGGAAGACCGAGTCTGGGCCTCCTGAGAGACCGATTATTATGGTATTGTCAGAATTTAATCTTGTTTGAGGGAGCAGATTATGCTCCCTACAATAATGTTTTACTCGTTCAACTAAGGAGTTCATTACACATCAAGGTTTTTGGCAAAATGCCCACGCTCTTCAATAAATACACGTCGACCCGGAACATCATCACCCATAAGGGTGGTAAACCATTGATCTGCTTTTAGAACATCATCCAGTGTTACCTGAAGGAGTGATCTGCGTGCAGGGTCCATAGCCGTTTCCCATAGCTGTTCAGGATTCATTTCACCAAGACCTTTATAGCGCTGAATGTGCATATAAGGCTTGCTTATTTCTTTTAGTGTGGTCGAGATGCCAAGAATTCCTGCACCCGCGACAGGCTTGTTTTGCGTAGTGATTTCAAGAGTCCAGGGTTCATTGAGTCGTGACAACGGAGCGCGCAATTCTGAAAGCTTGCGAATATCATGATGCATGAGTGTTCTTACCGGCACCTTCCAGCTCTGCTGCGTATGTGTGAGAACGAAACTGTCAGGCATGAGATTGCCTTCGGGGTCAGTTCTTTGTTCATATGTAACGGTATAGTCTTGCATCGAAGATTTTAATGCTTCTAGTAGTCCGTTTATATCGGATTTTTCGTACCATTTGCTAGCGTTAAGAGCTAAGGCTAGAGGGTCACATACTTCTGTTGGAATATGCAGAATGTGTGAAACGGTTTCTAGCGCAAGTTCATAGGCTTCAAGTTTGGCGAGAATATCGGTCCATTCTTCTGGCGAGACCTTAGTTCTGTTGCTGGTTAGGGTTGTATTCTCATTTGCCCAGCTTAGCAAGAAGTGATGGAATGAACGTTCGTCTTTTAAGTATTCTTCTTTTTTCCCAATCTTTATTTTATAAAGGGGTGGCTGCGCAATATAAAGGTACCCTTTTTCGACAAGCGGCTTCATATAACGGAAGAAGAAGGTTAAAAGAAGTGTGCGAATATGTGATCCATCGACGTCTGCGTCAGTCATGAGTACAATTTTGTGATAACGTGTTTTTGTGATATCAAATCCGTCATCTATGGCACCCTTACAAATACCACATCCAACGGCGGCAATGAGGGCTTTTATCTCTTCGTTGGATAGGGCTCTATCAAGACGTGCTTTTTCAACGTTTAAAATTTTACCACGCAGAGGCAAAATAGCCTGTGTAAAACGGTCTCGTGCACCTTTTGCAGAACCTCCGGCCGATTCTCCCTCAACAATGAAGAGTTCTGTTTTTTCAGGCTCTTCTAGTGAGCAGTCGGTTAGTTTTCCCGGAAGCACCGTCGATTCAAGGACATTTTTCCGCCGTGTTATGTCCCGGGCTTTACGAGCGGCTTCACGCGCTTGCATAGTACTGAGCGCTTTTTGGAATATTTTACGGGCGATTGCAGGGTTTTCTTCAAAATAGGTATCTAAGAAACCAAAAAACCATGAGCTGATAAGTCCTTTAACATCACTGTTGCCCAGTTTTGCTTTTGTTTGGCCTTCAAATTGAGGTTCAGGAATTTTTATACTGAGTACGCAGACTAGCCCTTCTCGTACGTCTTCACTAGAGAATCCATCAGCTTCTTTTAATAGTCCCATCTCTTGGGCGCGTTTATTACAGGCCTTGGTAAGAGCAGCTTTGAAACCAGAAACATGGGTTCCCCCATCGATGGTATTTATGTTGTTGACGAACGTAAAGAGTTGCTCGTCGTATCCATCATTATATTGGAAGGCGCATTCAAAAATATTCTGCTCATCTTCAAATTTTGAATAGATGACTTCGGGGAATAGAGGGGTCTTTTTTTTGTTTACATGTTCAACAAAAGAGACAATGCCACCTTCAAAAAAGAATGAATCTTCTTTGTTGGAGCGTTCGTCCATTATGGTGATACGTAGCCCTTTGTTTAGAAAGGCAAGTTCCCGTAAGCGTGCTACCAGGCGATCGTAGTTAAATTCTACGGTTTCTGTGAAAATTTCTGCGTCTGGATAAAATCGAACCAGGGTCCCCCGTTTTGTTGTAGTTCCTATAATTGCAAGAGGAGCCGCCGGTTTGCCACGATGGTAGGTCTGTTCAAAAATAGATCCATCTTGATAAATGGTGACTATAAGGGTTGAAGAGAGAGCGTTAACTACCGAAACACCAACGCCATGCAAACCGCCAGAGAATTTATAAGAATCTTTATCAAATTTTCCACCGGCATGAAGTTTGGTTAATACAACTTCTGTTGCAGAAATGCCTTCATCGGGATGGATTCCCGTTGGGATTCCTCGTCCATTGTCTAAAACGGAGCAGGAGCCATCATCGTGCAATACAACGTTAATGGTATCACAGTGGCCGCCTAATGCTTCGTCAACAGAGTTGTCTACCACTTCATATACGAGGTGGTGGAGCCCGGATGGGCCGGTTGATCCGATGTACATACCGGGACGTTTTCTAACAGCCTCTAACCCCTCCATAACGCGAATGGATTTCGCGGAGTACGTAGAACTTTGATTGTGGTCTGACGGATTAGAAGACATACCTGGCCTTTCGACTGTGGGCAAGAAACAGACGAGTTTGTAAAGAGTGTAAAAGTTATTATAATTGTACGATATTTCAGAGATTTTGCCAAGTGAACCTTGTTGAGAAATCTGAGCTTGCCTGGCCAAAAATGCATTTAGATTGCATTTTTGGCCAGATTGAGTTAAAATAAAGACTGAATCGTTAAAATGGTTGAAGCCAGGATGTTTTTAAGGGAGAAGTTTTTTTATGATTTCAAGAACATTGGCCGCAAAAATCAAACAGTTAAGTACACAATTTCCGGTGGTGGCTTTGGTGGGTCCTCGTCAGTCGGGCAAGTCCACCTTATCAAAGATGCTTTTCCCCTCTTATACCTATGTTTCGCTTGAAGATCCGGATGTAAGGCTTTTTGCAGAAAGTGATGCTCGACGTTTTTTGTCTACCGTTACGACGGGTGAGGGCGTGATTTTAGATGAGGTTCAGCGGGTGCCTGCCCTGCTTTCCTATATTCAAGGAATTGTGGATGCGCAGAAACGGCCAGGATTTTTTGTTCTTACAGGTTCTCAGAATTTTCTCCTCCATGCGGCCATTACACAAACGCTTGCAGGACGTGTTGCATTATGCTCTCTTCTTCCCCTTTCTCTTGAAGAATTAGAACCGGTCAATGGTATAAAACCAACATTGGAGGACGTTCTTTTTTTGGGTGGATACCCTCGACTTTTTGATGATGTTATTAGTCCGCTTGCAGGATTAAATCCTGTGGATTGGTACCCTCGCTATATCGCAACTTATGTTGAGCGGGATGTCCGGTTGGTTCAAAACGTGGAAGATTTAAGCACCTTTCAGCGTTTTCTAGGCTTGTGTGCGGGACGTATAGGTCAGTTGTTGAATGTTGCATCGTTAGCGGGGGATTGTGGGATTAGTCCTAATACTGCCCGTTCATGGCTTTCTCTTTTGGAAGCGAGTTATATTGTTTTTCTGGCGCAACCTCATTTTAGAAATTTTAGCAAACGGCTTATAAAATCTCCTAAGCTCTACTTTTATGATACGGGGCTTGCCTGTTCATTATTGCAAATTACTGCGCCCAACCAGCTTTTGACCCATTATTTACGTG
>CAYRPI010000077.1:0-4375 GCA_964426225.1 uncultured Candidatus Babeliaceae bacterium
CCAAAACCTTAATAACGTTTTTCGGGATTAAATCCTGTTCACATCCCAAAATAGAGCAGTTTCGTTCGTAATCGTCGTCAAATTCTACGGTATCAACAAAAATATTTTTGCCCTGAGCTGAAAGCTGTTTAACATAAGTATACAGGGCATCCAACACGTTTCGAAGACGCACTTTCCACATTTCATTTGTCATGGATTCTTTTTCTGACTTCGACAAGGGATGTTCACCGTCATAGATACCTAAGAAATTATCGAGATTTACAACCCCATAAGAAAAACCATATATCCTTTGTAATTCATTAATGATCGCAGTTTTGCCCGCAGAAGAAGTCCCATTAAAAAGAACGATGGTGCCTACCTCTGGGTCCCGTGCTTTGTCGCAGGTCTTCACGCCCGTATTTTTTGCGCATCCTGCAAAACAGATTATGCCCAGCGCCAATCCCGCTATCACATTTTTCTTCATTTCTCGTCTTTCATTATAAAGGTACTGTAGGCGCAATGCTTTAAAATAGGTATTGATGGCAGCCTTACTTGCCAAAGTTCCTCCGCCGCTGCAAATAAATGTCCACTACTTTTTCTAAATCTTCATAGGTTATTGCGGGCCAATGGGTATCCAAGAACAACAACTCACTATAGGCCGACTGCCACTGCATAACATTGCTCAAGCGTTGCGCCCCTCCTGTTCGCACGACCAGATCAGGAGCCGGAATACCTGCCATCCAGACATGGTCCTCAATCGTTTTTCCAGAAATATCTTCAGGCTCCAAACCCCCTCTTTTAAGCTCCCGTGCGATCTCTTTCACTGCTGCCACAATCTCTTGCTGCCCCCCATAGCAAAACAAAATGTTTAGGATAAGTTTATCGCCAGTAGCCGTTTTCTGCTCCCACCGTTCAATCAACTTACGAAGTTTTTCAGGAAACTGAGATCGATCCCCAACAAATTTAATTCTTACGCTCCTAGAGACGAGTTCCTCTAGCTTACCATCTCCCAGCACCGACTCAATTACGGTAAAGAGATGCCCTAACTCCTCAGCAGAACGTTTAAAATTTTCAAGTGAGAAGGCATACAACGAAAGATTAGGAATCCCGCGGTCTAGACAAAAATTAATAGCTGTTTTCACCGGCTTAATCCCACTTTCATGCCCAGCCCACGCTTGCAGACCCTGCTCCTTGGCCCATCGACGATTCCCGTCCATAATTAGTACAAGATGTTTTATAGAATGCGGCTGCTTGTCGCTAAGCTTTCCGCCCATCCATGTTGTCTTCAATTCTTCGGTCATACGATACCTTGCGATTAACTTTATTAGACTATTCCAATCGAAGGGTTTCGAGGCTTCATATTGTTGCAGAACAGCTTCAAGCACATCTTGTGTCTGTCGAAAGTGCTCGGTTTGCTCTTTTAGTATCTGCCGTTAAACCAGCAGATGCTCGTGAACACCAAGTTTTTGCTGCAACATGGTTTTAATCTGCCCCAAGCTAAAACCAAAAAACTTTAGGGCTATGATCTGTTGCAATGTTGCCAAATCCTGCTCTGAGTACAAACGATAGTTATTGGATGCGCGTACAGAAGGTTGCAATAAACCAATCTTATCGTAATGATGCAGCATCCTTACTGATACTTTGGTCAAATCGCTGATTTCTTTTATTCGCCATTGTGCGCTTTGTGTAGCCATCGTTTTTTCCCTTCTTGCCTAATCGTAAGGTATGACATTGTGCTAGGGTCAAGAAGTTTTTAATTTTTTAAATCAAATCTACTTTTCATAACAATTGGGTCGGCAATAGCGTGCACCCCACACCTCGGTTTTACGCCAGTTTTTGAGAGCAGACACGTCAAATGATGCCAACACAAGCGTCTCGTGCTCTTGAGCCTCTGCAACAACTTTTCCATCCGGCATAAATGCGCAGGAATAGCCATCGCTATCATTGAGTGTATTTACCGGGTAGTTTGCGCATGCAATGCCTAGCATATTCTCAAATGCGCGGGCCCGAAGTTGAGCCATGCGCACGTCACCAAGATCACGGTCATTTTTAAGAGGGCAAGCATTGGGAACCAAAATAAGTTCAGCCCCATTGAGCATCAATGACCGGGCACGTTCAGGAAATTCACGATCAAAGCAGATCATGCAGCCAATCATTAAGGAGCCGGATTTGGTTGCCAGGGTTGTTACAGGAAAAGCACAACCTGGAGAAAGTTTATGTTCAAAATCACCGAATGTGCAGAGATGAACTTTACGGTAGGTCAGACAGCACTTTCCCGTTGCGTCAAAAAGCGACATGGTATTGTACATGGCACCGTCGAACTTTTCTAGGTAGGTAACAGCAATAGCGATTCCAACGTTTTTGGCAATCTGTTGGAATGCACCTAAAAATGGATGGGCGGCATCAACTGCCTGTTCAGGAGTTACTCCGGGGGCATAGTAGCCATTGCTCCATAACTCAGGAAATAGTATTAAATCGGCGCCCTGTTGTGCCGCTTGGGCACAACAGGGCGCCGATTTAAATTTTCTTCCCACGATGTAGTCGGTATAAACTGTGCAAGTGCACAGGTAAAATTATTTTGTGACATATTTACACATCTCTTCGTTCAATCTATGAATGCTGTTTTACATACCCTATTTTATCAAAATCTCATCAACTGGCCTAAAATGTTCCAAGGTGATAAGTTCCGCTGGTTAATCTTTCAGAGCTTTTATGCTATTATTTAGCCATCAAGTTTTGTTTCATCCCTATGAGTGCGAAGGAGTTTAGGCATGGCTTTCATTATCCAACCAACCACTGAAAAAGACTGGCCAGAGATCTGGGAATTTTTTCGCTTGATTATAGAACAGGGGGATACGGTTTCATTTGTTCCAAATACTACTTGTTTGCAAGCAAAGCAAGATTGGATGGGCGAAGGAATGTACACGTACAAGGCTGTAAAAGATGACTTGATCGTTGGAACCTACATCCTAAAAGCTAATTTCCCTGGATTAGGGTCTCATGTTGCTAACGGCGGTTACATGGTACACCCTAACTGGCAGGGACAGGGAATCGGAACCTCAATGGTAAAGCATTCACTCGAAGAGGCTAAGTCGCTCGGTTTTAAAGCCATGCAATATAACCTTGTGGTTGCCACTAATGTCCGAGCTGTAAAGTTGTATCAAAAATTGGGATTCAAAATTGTTGGGCAGCTTCCAAAAGTCTTTAATCACAAGGTATTTGGTCTCGTTGATGCCTACGTAATGCATCGATTTTTGGAATAAAATAGTTACCACTTTTCTGCTAGCCATCTAACAGCACAGATGGCCCAAGTATTTTCTCTACCTACTCGATAGCCAAAGCTTTTACAGCATCACGAAATGCTTGGGATTCAAAATTGGCAAGCAGCGTGTTCATCGTAATCTTTGCAAAAATCAGTTTAGTTTCCGGACCACCAAGATCTACTATCCCCAACTTAGTTCTTTCGTTTAAAAAAGCTTCAAGGGTTGGTACCTGCACTGTAGCATAAAAGTGAGCGAATTCCTTTGGACCCTGTAACAGACCTAAAAAATTTCGCGTACAATTAAACCACACAATGTGCTTCATCAAATACAATTTTGCTTCTTCTTGCACAGAAGGCGTGTGTTCAAGATAGTTTGCCAGTAATAGGCGCTCAGCCGCAGGATTAAAACAGAAAAAAACAGCTACTGAGGCTATATCAATATAAGGATCTGATTGGGCTGCATCTTCATAATCAATAGCCCTAAATGAATTTCCCAAAAATATTAGATTATTAGGATTTAAATCATTATGGCAAGGAACACTCGTTAGATGAGGAGTAAGGACCTGACGAAGTGTTGCAATAATTTCTTCAAGTTTTACTAGAGGAATTCCGGTATTAGAATGCTTTTCTACTATATCCTTTACTACTTTTGCTTCTTTTTGGAGATCATCAAAAAGGTTTATAGTTCTGGGAAAGCGTGGCCCACGATGAATTTTTTGCAAAACCTGAGCCAAAGCAACGTACAACTCTTTCGATTGTCTTTGTTCATACGATATCTGGCGAGGCGGGAGATATTCCATAATCACCACGGCCTGTTCAACATCTGCAAAGTAAAGGTGTGGACCCTCTCCACCCTCAGACGCAATCTTTAGACAAGTTATCTCCTCTTTTCGCTCCTCTTTTGATTTGTGCCCAAGAAAACGAACAACATATTTCTTTTGCCCATCCGTAACTGTAAAAAGCGCTGCACCAGAATATCCACCTGCAAGCTTTTCTGCTTTCACAGGACCCGATAACAACAATGCCTTCTGGGCCACAACTGCAGCATGTTTTTCATCAATAACACAAGTGCCACAGGAACAGAGTGTCAATAAGATAAACAATAGCCCATATTTTTTCATGATTAGACGTTGC
>CAYRPI010000077.1:4385-6206 GCA_964426225.1 uncultured Candidatus Babeliaceae bacterium
GTTGCCCCGAATTTTTAGTTTTAACTAAATTCATATGTTTTTTGTTGCGCATAACAACTCCTCTCAAAAAAACCTACCTGTTAGCCACAAACTATAGGTGGCCCCATCCTTTGCCTATTTACCACGTTGCAATGCCGCTGTATAGTTAAACCCATAAAAATACCGTTGCCAGAATTCGTCCGTCATGCCGTACTGGTCTTCTCCTATAAGATGATCTAAAAGAAACTCACGAGCACGGAGAACTTCCTTTAAACGGCGTCGATTTTTAGGGTCCGCAACCGTAAAATCAATAAGTTCAATTGCTCTATATAGCGCCTGGGTACTTGCCTCAAGATCCCCCCGCTGCTTGTAGCGAATTGCTCGGTCAACATCAGTGCCAATATTGGCCATCTGCTCGACAAGCGAAAACTTAAACCAGCGACCCGATGCAAATGTTTCTTTATGAATAATCATGATACAACCAACATACCAACGATCTCACGAATAATTGCCTGCATTTTCTGGGCGCTATCATCCAGTATTTCTAGTGAAATGGGATCAGTTCTTTTTACCAGAATCACGGAAATCCTTTCTGTTTTTTATTATAGGCGTTCCATCACTATCAAAATATATTACAGGATTAAATCCTGATTAAATAAGCGTACCATGATGTTACATTTTGTATAAAAATGGCTTACAAAGTGCAAGCAAACTTCCTCCTTCGCCAAGGCTATGGAGGACAAGATGGAGGACAGATCGAAGTTTAACTGAGCTATGAAGGGCAACTTTCGCTTCTAACTATTTTTCATTTAAAAAACTGGCCTGCCAACTGTAGCCGTAATTACACTTCGTAGCGTAACCCCTGTTAGGCGAAAGTTGGTGCGCCTGGCGGGATTCGAACCCACGGCCTACAGATTAGGAATCTGTCGCTCTATCCAGCTGAGCTACAGGCGCATAAAGAATATATTCAGAATACTTTAAAAAGAACGTCTCGGCTACTATTTTGAGGTGGCTATCTGTTGCAATGCTTTTGAAAGGGACTCAAGCAGATCAACCTGCTCTCCCTTTTTATCCCATCCCTTAAATCGTTCCTGAAAAGCAGTAAAATTATTATCAACTTTCTCCTCATCTGCCAAAATTGCAAACACAACTTTATCAAAATATTTCCCTAAGCCCTCGGTCACAAGCAGATTATAATAAATCCTCGAAACAATTTCGGGAAGATTATTGAAAGCTCCACAACCATATGCCCCGGCCACAAAGACAAAATTCCCCTGCACAATAGCTATGTTAATTTGAGCTCTTATTTTTGCCGTAAGCTTTGAAATATAAGAGGCATTATCTTTTATATATTTTTCTTGATCAAACCCCTTTACAACATTCTGTTTATTTAAATATTCAGCTGCAGACGTTATTACGTTTACATAAAAAGGATTAGCTCCTGGAGTTTGTTCTATATAACTATAAAACTCGTCACGACCGTTTCTAAAAACATAAACATTAGGAGTATAAATGGCACCCGCTTGTGGTACGTATACGCCATATACACCACCACCTGACTTTTGCTTTTCAACTACAAGAGCCTCATATAAAGTTGATTGCCTGCAGAGCGATTCCTCTTGAGCCGCTGCACCCCCTAAAAATCCCCCCCCCGGCGACACTTCGTTAGCAAAGTTAAGTACAGCAATCTTATCCGTATAATCTTTATCTTTTGACAACAAAATATCACGCGCCGCCGCAAAGGAATCTTTATTAACCACTTCAATTACAGGGATAGGAGAACGTTCTAAAGTTCCATTTGGTATAGCAGGAGCTTGATTATAAACCGTGCTTCCGTCGGGT
>CAYRPI010000078.1:0-2986 GCA_964426225.1 uncultured Candidatus Babeliaceae bacterium
TATTTGCTCCATCAGGCACATTAATAAATGCCGGCAATGGATAGAGTGAATCTTTAGGATAAGGTAATTGTGTTTCTACCGTCTTTTCAGGGGGGCGTGGTGCACGCGAACTCTCATTAGACAAAACTATCTGTCCAACTACGCTTATAATTAAACAGAGTTTAACGGCAAACCCAAGCCTCCCTATTTTTATGTTGATTTTTTTCACAGATTCTCCTTTTTTACAAGATAGACTGACAATCTTCCGAGAACCTAACGCATCGCAAAAAAGATATCAATAATTTGTATCATGCACTCCAAAAGCCCCGATAAAATAAGACCTTTCTTACTTCTTTCCTTTGACACCGCCATTTTAAATATTACACTTTCTAACAACCAGCTTTTCAGGCAATGCAAGGAGTATACCGTGCCAAAAATCTCTTTTAAACGTATTTTTACAACAATCCTTCTCCTAACAACCGTTCATGGCAGCACCATCTGCTCAAAGTCAGGAGCAGAGAAGACAGAGTCGCTCTACACTAAGGAAGAGAATTTTCTCAGCTCAATTTCCACATTAAAAAAGCTAAAAAACTTTGAATTATTAAAAGAAAAAGAATTTGCGCCGCTGGTCTCCTCTCTCAACCCAACGGAATTACTTCCACTTACCACCTATCTCACACACATCTTTAAAATCACCTTTCTCAAACTCGCTCAGGCAACTTACGCTCTCCAAGAAAATACAGAATCTACCTATTTCCAAGAGGCGTTCAAAAAAAACCTCACCCCACTTCCCGCGCTAGAAGAGAAACTTCAATCCCCAGAAGTTTCAAAACTTCTTTCAATATTCAAAAAACAACTTTATGACTTATCCGGAGTCCATTGCTACCATTTTATAAAACATCTTCAGATTCAAGGCCTTTATAGCGAACTTTATAAAAAATATTTTACCTACCTCAAAGAGGTAGAATTTATTTTGTTCGACCCAAAGAATCAATCGGCCAACCAAAAATACGGGGAGCATCTCTCAGTTTTTTGGGGGCTATTAGCCGAAATTTACGGCTCGATAGCGTACCCCACTTTCCCTATCTCCTGCGATGTTATATTCAAGACCCTTACCCTTACCTGCCTAGCCGAAAAATATAATCTTAATTACATTAAGAAAAACTTCTCTGACCTCATGAGCCTTGAACGTTTTGAAAAGCAGATGAAAAAGGTCGGCAAAACACTCACGATTAAAGAACAAAAACTTCTTGACGAGTTTGTACTGTTTGCAAAAGAGGTCAAAAGAAAACGAGAATTTGAAAACGCAATAAAATATGAGTCATTGTTAAACAGTTCTGCGCTTAATTTTCTTGAAAGAATACACATACATCTCTCGTTATATAGCGTACTCCTGAAAACAATTGGCCTGCGTTCGTCGGAGCTTTCACCAGAAGAAGGAAAGATCCTTACCGAAAGCATCGCTCACAACCAAAAGCTTCTCTCCCTTCGTAATATTCTAGTCTATTCTCCACATGCAAAAAAACTAGCCAATTTGAGCACTGAGTTAAGAGAACTTATGAAAGAACGATTCTTAAACACCTCTATTATCCCACTAAATTCATCCAACAACAGCCCTTTACAAAAAATCACAACCATAGAAGAAGACGCCCCCTCTAAGCACAGCCCGATGCTTATGAATAATCTCAAAATGATCAACCTAGGCTTATATCATATGATAAACGATATAAGCCCATGGGAAGAAAGCCTACCAAAAAGCTGGGGGAATTCGATTAGGTCCATAGAACCATTTATCGAAAAAATATTACAGTTAAATCAGGCCATAGTTTCAAAACAAGGGGAAAAAGTCGAGAGCTGGCCAGAAAAATTGAAACTCTCAGTAAGGATTCTCAATGAATTTATCCATACGGCCATCCAATTCCCCGTGAAAATTTCAAGCCCAAGCTTTGATATTATTAATAACATCTTTCACGAACGCTCAACTTGTTCACTATTCTGCGGATATCTTATACCAGGAAATCCCCTATACTACCCCGGAACACTTCCCTCCGTGCCAAAAAACAGCTATTTTCACCTTATTAATAAAAACAATAAAGCAGACGATACACCTCCCATTACACAAATTGTCCGTTTTTTATTCAAAAAAAACCCTAGCGCTTTTTCCGCTATCCCAAACGAGAAAATTCCCCAACAATTCCGTGACTTTTTAGGTATCCCAGACTCTGATAGCCTGCCAAAATCGCTTCTCTTCTTCTTTTGTCGGGGAGGCTTTATACAGGGAAATAACGCCTTCTCTATTTTTAACGCCTGCAAGGGAACGCAACCCCTTTCTCCTCTTGACATAAAAGCACTCGCATTATCCTCTACAGAAAATGATTCTGACGAGATATATGAAGGGTGCTTTATTATAACTGAAGGCTCAATAACAGACGAAAAAAAAGAACTTCCAAAATTTCTTTTTAATCCCACGATCTCACCATGGTTTCCTCTAAGCAGTTTAATATGCACTACGCAAAAAAATAAAAAGTGCGCCGCCCTAAAAGAGTTGCTTGTATTGGAATCCAAAGAAAAAAAGCTCATCGAAAAATTTTATAGGAAAGATTCACTTTTAAATAAAAACGATAGGACATTTGTTGTGCGAAAGGCATTAAAGGATCTCAAACTATCCATCCTGCTCGCACTTTACAATGAATTTATAAAAAAATCGCAATCTGAATCTTCCGAAATTGATGCTGCAATTGACTTAACGCTAACAAGCAAGGAAGATAACTTAACCCCATCAAACGAAGCCAAAAATCTATTAGAATCACTCGATAAACAGATTAACGAAGACCTAAAGCTCTCCCCCTCGCTATATACAGATATTTTCACCTTACAAAAAAAACTGTCTAATGCCCTAAAAATACATTTTGGGACGCTTAGAAAAATCGAAAAAGCACTATTCGTTGACATTCCACTCCCCTCACGCTTCACCATCTTCAACACACAAGGATCCCCGGCAGATCTT
>CAYRPI010000078.1:2996-6198 GCA_964426225.1 uncultured Candidatus Babeliaceae bacterium
TTTTTCCTCGAGCTAAATAAACGACCCTTCCTCTCTTCTCCGTCGGCAATCAACCGTCTCAACCACAACCTCAAAATACAATATCACCTTAATTTCGCTTATTCACCCTTCTGGTTTATTAGAACAGATCGTCTTTTTAACCGCATAGCAGAGCTAAGGGCTCATTGCCTTAAAGAGGATACTCTCACAGCCTACTCAGTGCAGGATAAAGACGGTACTATTCTAGAGTTAGTCAGTCAAGATACCCTAAAAAAACAGTTAGAATCCTTAGAAAAGCTATGTATAACTACCTGGCAAAACGAACAAAAGATCATGCACCTATTTGGTCAATTAACTTTTGCAGAACCGCTTCTAGACCAACTCGCCCCACATCTCATTTCTAACGGGACTTCTTTTTTGACCAGCTACCAAGCATTCTTTAAAGCACAACTCAGAGATACTAAAAGTAATATTACCTTAGACCTTAATGACGCTCTACGCTTCTTAAATCTACGAAATCTTCTTGTATTTCGCTCTTCAAAGTACGTTTCAAACATAAACCTAATCATGAGCAATGCAGAGTTTTTGTGGGGGAATAATAATAACAGACAACAAAAGACTCAATCCAAAGAATATTCATGGATAACCGAACATGAAAAGAGATTCAATCAGTGTCTTCCCCTTGTGGAAAAGATCAAAGATAGTTTTAAAAGCCATAAAGAACAGGGTCTCAACCAACAGAATTTAAACCAAAACATTTCTACCGACCAGATCAATTTTCCTGGCATAATTAACACGCTAAAGAACCAGTATGAGATGTTTTTCCCAACTCTTGTCAAACCTGATTTAATCGGCAACCTGCAATAGACACTATCAAAAGAGGCTGGACCATATTTTTTGTATTGTCCGGCCTCTCCTATTTTATTAACCCTTA
This sequence comes from uncultured Candidatus Babeliaceae bacterium, assembly GCA_964426225.1. Taxonomy (GTDB): domain Bacteria; phylum Babelota; class Babeliae; order Babelales; family Babelaceae; genus UBA12395. The sequence continues at coordinate 3,910 of CAYRPI010000078.1, forward strand.
ATTACCTCATTGATATTTTTAACCTTGCAGGCAATATAAGAAGAGGACGCGCAATTCTGCCTCATTATGATAAAAAATTATGGAACAGGCGTAAACGAGACATAATGAATTTGAAGACTCGAATAATTTGCAGCTATGGCATCGTTTGCATGAAGCCCCGTAAAACGAATATCCAAAACATTCCCCGCAGCCAAATAAATCAACCACTGTGCAGATAGTGGAAAATATCGATTTGCACCAGCCGCCATATAACTTTGTAAACCATAGCCAGTAACCGGTGCACCTCCCACATAAAGCTGCATGGTTCTAACGTTTGTGCCCGCTGCATTCGGTGCAAACACTGTGATATTAGGAGCTACCCAATAATATCCTGTATAGGGAGCCGTATATTCCCCTGTTGCATTATTATAACTACCATTGGGATCGAATAATTCAGTATCAAAAATAATCGGCACGGTTGCTATTCCAATCGATTGATTAGCAGAAAGATAGGCCATCATCTTATAATTTGATGCACTAGTCATATTCCCTACAGCATCTACATTGATTCGAGTTTTATTATTGGTCTTGATTGCCAATGCAAACACATCGTTTAATCCAATACTGGCATTAGCAGTAAAACTATTACCACCATTTACAAAAGCCGTTGTTCCACTGGGAGTTGTCCACGACAATGTTGCTGGATTAACCCCATCGGTAGTCAATACTTGCCCAGGCGTCCCTACCCCATCAGGCAACGTCAAAATAGTATCAGCAGTAACTGAAGCCGGCGCACGCAATGCAATATAATTACTCCCATTTATTAACAATTCAGTCAAACGGACCTGCTGTTGATTACTCAATGTTAAATTCCCCGTCATAGTATCACCCGCTTTAAGAACGTTCAATGACGCAGCCCCAGTAACACTACCCGTTACATTCCCTGAAAGAGTCGCCGAAATAGTCCCTGCATTGAAATTACCTAACGCATCTCGCAACACAATAGTAGTTGGATTATTTAAATTCGTTGCAGTTGTTGCACTGTTTGACACCTTAAGCGCCGTTGCAATAGTTGCAAGTTTAGTATCTGCAATTGCCGCCGTATCCGAAACATCTGCATTAGCAATAAGACTTGTTGAAAGAAGCCCACCTGCAGCATTATGCACCACTCCCACTGTTGCAAAATTAGGAATCGTTACCGCCCCTGCATTAGAAATCTGCACACGATTTAGACCATTAGTGATAAGATTTAACCCATAATTATTTGAAGCCCCCATAGTCATATCTGCCGTAACCGTATTCCCACCGTTAAACACCACATCCGCCCAACTCAAATTACCGCTTGCATCGGTCTTAAGTACCTGATTTAACGCACCGACCGCACTAGGTAGCGTCAACGTATAATCAGGCGTAAAAGATGCAGGAGCCTGAATATTAATTTGATTGATTCCACCGCCCACCGTCTCACGCAACTGCAACTGCCCCTGATTTTCCAACGTAATGTTATGGGTATTAAAATTGCCGGAGCCATCTCGTGTTACAATCGCATTTGCAGTATTTGCGCTCGCCGCCGTTGTTGCACTATTAGATACTTTTAAAGCCGTTGCAATAGTCGCTAATTTAGTATCCACAATTCCAGCCGCAGCATCCACATCCGCATCTACAATATACGACTTTGAGAGCACTCCCGTTGTTGTTGCATGCACTATACCTGGATTGACCGAAGTCAAATTAGTAAGCGTTGTTGCACCTGTTACGCCCAGTGTCCCAGCAATGGTCGTATTACCTGTGTCATTATCCACTATAAACTTGTTTGTATTCACCGTTAACGCATTAAGAGATGGTAGCGCCACATTAATGGCCAACGTTCCCGTCATCGTATCGCCCGCTTTAAGCACAAAAAGACCGGGAGTAAGACTATCAAGCTTTTGCTTATCTGCCCCTGACATAAATCCAGCCGCTCCAGCGCTCACCGCAAGAGCATGATTTGTCCCACCAGCCAAAGATCCGTGGTTATGCTTATGGTCAGAGCGCGCAAAATAATTGGACGAGCCCTCATCATTTGCAGTATCCACAACGGGGCCCGGCGTCCCCGCCAACAATGGATCTAGCCCACTATTAGGCTGATGACGCGCCGCATGCGCAGAAACATCTACACCATCAACTAACCCCGATATCACTATATTATTGGCTCCCATTTGAAGGTTACCCGTCATCACACGGTCCCCATTAGTCAATACATATTGCGGATGATCATCATTCAACAACCCAGCCAAGTCAAGACAAAACAATTCTATGCAATCATCTTTC
>CAYRPI010000079.1:0-6040 GCA_964426225.1 uncultured Candidatus Babeliaceae bacterium
TTTTCCAGGTTCCAGGATTAAATCTTGATTTAATCCTGTTCTTTGAGGTTCGAATTTACAGGTAAGAAGATGTTCTGGTAAGGTAGCATCAAATAATTGAGCCATACGTTCTTCGGTATTTTGTGCAGCGGGAGCATTGAGAACTTGACGTCCGTTGTGATAGAGAGAGAAAGTGCAAAAGCGGTTTTCAAGAGCAAGGGCGATTATCAGTTGGTGAATAGCGCGCCATTCGGTCTCATCTTTTTTTAGAAATTTTTGTCGTGCGGGAACATTATAAAATAGGTCTTTTAGGATGATTTCGGTTCCGACTGCATGAGCTGTTTCGTTTGCTGAAAGAATACTTCCTTCCTCAACTGTTAGAGTGATTCCAGTAGGCTCTGTTAATTCACGGGTGGTAAGAGTAAAATGGCTAACGGTAGCGATGCTGGCAAGCGCTTCTCCTCTAAAGCCAAAGGTGGTGATGTGCGGAAGCTCTTGTACAGACGAGAGCTTACTGGTTGCATGGTTTTGGATGCACGCATGAGCATCTTCTGCCGACATGCCGCAGCCATTATCAATAATGCGGATGAGCTTTTTCCCGCCCTCTTCTAGGTATAAGGTTATCTGGTTTGCATCGGCATCAAGAGCGTTTTCAACTAACTCTTTAACGACACTTGCTGGTCGTTCGATAACTTCACCCGCGGCAATTTTTTGTACCTCATGAGCAGGTAGAACTTTTATTTTTCCCATAACATCTTAGCTGGTTTTATTTTGCAAAAATTAAACGCATTTTTTATTCCACCGCTCATTCCGCCTGCCCGCCATAGCCTTGGCGACGGCTGGGAGTGACTCGTAGGGTTGTATCAAGGGAGCGCGGTGAAAGTAATTTCTAGGATACCGCATGCAAGCAGAGGCGACAATGTAAAAGTTGGTGCAGGTTAAGGTACATAAAATTATTGTATTTTTTCGTGAACTTTTCGTAGCTTTAAATAAGTAACAATCAAGTGCACAGCATACTACTAAAAAAGGATGAAATTAATGAAAACTCAGGAATATCTTGCATTAATTGCACTTATCTTGCTCTCTACAGCGAACACGGCTATATCAAAAAAATTTGCAACACATGCATTAATTGTGTTAACAGATAGCACAGAAAAATCTAGAAAACCCGGTGCAATGATGGACGAGGTGGCATGCGCCTTTAAATCTTATAAGCCCTTTATACTGCCCGGCAGATTTTTATATCAGTTTATGGTAATAACAAGAAGCACAGAAAAGGCTGAATCTGATTTTGAAAATCAACTTCAAAACTTTGAGTATTTTAAACTTCCACATGGACCTAAAGACAATGTTCAGTATTATTTATGCTATCCAGTACGCCTTGCAAACGGGCCAGAAGAACATATTACCGAACTAGCCATAAACAATCCTATCCTCACCCAAAAAATATACATCCCTACAACAATAACAACTCGCGAAAAAAATTCTGGCTTATTAGTAAGCCATTTTGAACAAGTAAAGCTTGAGACGATCTATAGCGTAGGGAAGTCAACGCTTGATGTTTTAACCTTTAGAAATACGATTGGCAATGAAATTTGGATAGACAATAATACAATAAGATCCAGCCCGCCCCCCATAGAATATCTAACAGATACAAGACTGGCGCAATCACTGCGCTATGTCCTGGATCGGCTATTTGTTTCAAACTCATCCTATATCAATCAAGATCCCCCAGCGTGGGCTATTATTTTTTCGGGACACGGAGGGCAATACATACCCCAAGAAAAAGATGTCCTGATTAAAGATTACCAGGCAGGAAACGATATCAAATTTTTAAAACAACAGGGTTCAATCTCTTGTCTAGATGTAAATGTTTTTTCACAGATCATATCAACACTTAGCGAAATAATTACTATACGGCTAATTGATATAGCAACCTGCTATGGAGGTGGAATTAATCTGGGCGACCTTTTGCGTCAAAGCGAACAAGGAGTGATACCCCCTTATCGTTTTATCATTGGATCGCATACGGTCGTCGGAGACGCTACAACTCTGGGCTTTGATTTAACTAATTATGATAAGTTTTTCAACGAGCTGTTTACTTTAGATTTTACCGAGCCCTCTATTGATTGGGAGCAAATTATGAAGGATGTGTATGACAAACCTTCTACGCTCTCAATAGAAGAGCGGCAGAATAAATATAAAAAGAAGCTTGAAAAAGCATACGATTCCATCAATATCGCTTATGAACCTGTATATAAAGTATTACCTTCTATTTATACATACGTTATAGGCGGGCTAAGCGATGGAACGGTTGATGCAAATAATATTCCCGCCTATAAGCCTGTAGAATCTAATTATTTTGTAGAGATTCCATTTTCTTGGTTGATGAGGCTAGGAAAAAAAGATGCAGAATTTTTTAAAAATGGAACAAAGGATATATCGAGAGATATAAACTATCTACTACTCTATACCTCAACAGTCCCCTATACACTCCGTCTAGAAGGCTCTAAAAAAATTCCGGCTTTTTTGTCAACAATCCCAGGTGATACATTTCATATCATTAACAAGATAGAACGAAAAAACTCAAATCAAATTGATGCCATGAGTTTACTAGAGGCATTTTGTAAAATAGAAGATCTAGAGGCAAATAAAATATTTTACATAAAAGAGGCCGACATTTCTCTTATAAAAAATTCAGTTAGGCTTGTTCAAGGACCAGCAAAAATCATGATTAAACGCCACTACAACTCAAAAAACGACGAACAGGAGGTTTATGCTATCTTTTTCTCAAAAACCCGCGATGAATATGGTGAAGTGAAAGGCAAATGGAATGACAAAAAATCAAAGTTTAACTTCACTAAAAATAAGCTAGATAAAAACGTAGCTGCAAAAGAGATTGCAATGTTTAGGGATGAAATAAAGTGGCTTAAACAACTGGCTATTATTCAGGCGCCTTATCGTTTTTTAAAAGATGCAGATATCGAGACACTCCCTTGGAAAGAGCTTTTCATACAAGCAACTACTGAAGAAATAAAGACAGCAACTACCATAAAAGCTTTTAATACTGCTTTTGTTAAAATCAAAGAAAAACTAAAAAGCATTGACGAAAGCACGGCAAGCAACAAAGAGACCGAAGCCGAAAGCGTTAAGCAACTCTTTATAGAATTATTTAAAAAAACCGTTCTTGCAACACAGTGGCTTAAGGATATGGAAATAAAGGCACCCGCCGACCTTCGTGACTTCATTAACCACAAAGATTTTGAAGAGTATTTTGGTAGCGCCACATTCAGCGAAGGTATTAAATACTTAGAGGACGTAAAGAAAAAGGATGCAGAAGAAACAGCGCACCTGCTCAAGAATCTTGCGCACAGCTTGCAGGCAATCGCAACAAGTTTAACACTTTAGCCAGGGTGTGTTTTTTACCTCTTTGTGTTTGATTGGTTTTTAACACCATACATCTAGGGGTGTTGCACTTCGTCTTAAAGCTTTTATCGGCCTGACTTGAGTTTTGTTTCAATTTGTGATATTTTTTGTATTGTATTGATTTAATTGTATAATTTCGGCTAAAAAAAGGCTTAATGTGGTTTTTAAAGAATTTTTTAGAAAAATAGTAGTTGCATTATTTTTTGCAAGTACTCTGGGACTTGTGGCAAGCAATCATAAGGATGAAAAGAAACGGTCCTATGAAGAGTCTTATGGGCAAGGCTGTTGGAGCAATAGCGAGAATAAGCAAGGGATAAAGAAGAGAAAACTGCAGGTTATTAAAAAGCAAAAATTTTCTGAGGAGTTTTTGGAAAAGATAAAAAAGGCAAAAAAGGTGAATGAGAATAATGCGATTTGCACTGTTATGCCTGTTGATGCCTGGGCCGTAGTGGGAGAATTTTTGGTTCTAAAGGACTTGTTGTCGTTGAAATTAGTTAGCGCCTATTTTAGGGACCTTTTTTATAAAAGTGAGTATGATGAATTTCCCAAGATTTGTTTGCCGAAATTAATTTTGCCATCGATTATGGCGGGCAGTGAACAAGGAGAACTTCAGGTTCGTAAAAAGGTGGCAGATTTTTTGGAGAAAAGTTGTCTTTCGCACGTTAAAGGAAAGCCTGAGAATTTCGTTTTTCCTGTTAAAGGTGGGGTTTGGGGGCAGGTCGAGCACCTTGATCTTGAAAGATCAAAAATTACGGATAGTCAGCTTAGTGTTATTTTAAAGCGGTTGCCTCATCTTAAATCGCTTAATTTGAAGGGTTGTAATGCGCTTACGTTCGGGATCTTTGTTGATGGCTCTAAGATGATCGAAGAGGGGCTGAATAAGGAATCTGAAAATTTTAAGGATTTGCAGGAGCTTTCGAAAATTAATGCAATGGATGAGCCAGATAGATCGCTTCATATTAACAAAGAATATGAAAAGCATTCACCCAATGTAAAGTATTTTTCCGTGATGGACTGGTCGTCTGTTAAGGAGATTGAAACTCTAAATATAACCGATACGAATATTACAACTCAAGGGCTTCAAGCAATATTGGATAATTGTCTTAACCTTCGTGATTTAAGAGCATGCGATTGCAATGAACTTGTTCTAGAGGATCTTAATTGGGGCAATGCAAAGAAAATAGTTGAGCTGGATTTGAGCGAGAATTTTATTACAACAGCTGGCTTGCAGAAGCTTCTTAATAGTTGCCCTCATTTGAAAATATTGAAATTGCGCGAATGTTCTGGTTTTTTGGCTGGCGCAATTGATTGGGTAGTGGTGGGTGAGCTTTTTGCGCTTGACTTGGGAGGGAGTGTCAGGGTATCCAATAAAACGCTAAAGGAGATTGGAATCGCTTGTCCTAAGCTTAGTGTGCTGTTTCTTGCAAACCAAGTATCAGAAGAATCCGATGCCTTTTGTGGTTCTGATGTTAATTGGGAAACAGGTCTGGATTGGGGCTTGTTTAAAAATCTTACAGAACTTGATTTAGATTTTAATGATTACGTGACTAGCAAGGGGGTCGAAAAGATTCTTAAAAATTGTTCTAAATTGAAGGTGCTTCGTGGTTTTTTTTATCAGGGAGATTCCTTTTCTGTTGATAATATTACCCTTTTTAGCAGACTGAATACTTTTGTGGTTCAGCTGTTTGGAGAAGTTCAATCGCCTTTACGTATGTTTTTTGAAGCTCTATCAAAAAACAGTTCATTGAAAGAGCTTTCGATAGACGGAATTTCTCTTCAAAACCAGTCTAGTGGTATAATCTGGGGAAAAGTAGGAAAGACTCTTGAAAAACTTAATATTACATTCTCACGGCTTACTCATGGGGAGTTTCAGGCGATTATAAATGGGTGCTTGTGCCTTGAAGAATTGACGTTTGCGTCTGGGCATAGCACTTTTGAGTCTATGAAAGGGCTTGATTGGAAAGCGGTTTCAAAGAAGCTTTTCAGTCTGGATCTGTCTACTAATGTACTATCGAAAGAAGCTCTTCAGCCTGTTCTGGATGCGTGTGTTGGGCTTAAAAAATTAGTGCTTGACGAATGTGAAGGGATTGATATCGGGGCGTTTGATTGGACGAAGCTTTCATGTTTGGAATCCTTAAGCCTTTCTGATAGTCCTATTTCGGCACAGGGATTGCTTTTGATTTTGGAAAGCTGTCCCGCTCTAAACTACCTCTACCTTGGTGTAGATAATGATCTTGAGGTGGAGGAATTTTATGACGGGAGTGCGCAAATTAAGGTCCTTAGGGACCTTTTAAAGAAGATGGTTTAGTCTTTACGTTTTTGAACATATCTTTTCATGATTAAACTCCTTTCAACCGCTTACTGATTACCCTAGCTTGCCGTTGTGTCCATTCGATCTCTGGGATACCGTATGCAAGGGGAGGCGACAATGTAAAAGTTGGCGCAGATTAAAGTATGGTAAACTAAAAAAAGTCTTTGAGGCCACGAGGGTTATTGAGTTGGAAAGGGAGTTATGCACGCGCAAGAGAAAAAGCATGTACCAATTGGGATAGATGACTTTAAAAAGCTTATTGAAGAGAGTTATTATTTTGTAGATAAAAGCTTATTTATTAAAGACATTTTGGATTCACGAGCA
>CAYRPI010000080.1:0-5999 GCA_964426225.1 uncultured Candidatus Babeliaceae bacterium
TCCCTCGATACTACACAACAATCCCAAATCCTCGAACTACAAGAAAAATACAACGATCTTATAGACCGTCAGCAGGTTGTGTGGGCAGAAGATAACGTGGTAACCGAGTTTAATAAGAAGCATGCCATTGTCCATATTGACCAGACCTACATTCTCACCGAGAAATACAACACGCTCGGAGAACAGGACTTCTCACTAGAAAGCCGACACTCATTCAAAACTTACTACGAGGAAGAAATAGTGGTATGTATCGATGGTTCCGAACGCTGCAAAGCTGACATCTGGCTAAAAAGTCCGAAACGCCGCAAATACTGTGGTATCGTTTTTGATCCAACAACGACCGAATCTAAAAACAATTACTACAACCTCTGGAAAGGCTTCAGATACTCACCAGAACAGGGTGACTGTTCAAAGTATTGGGCCCATGTAAAAGAGAATATCTGTAACAACAATGAAGAGGCGTACACCTACCTACGTAAATGGCTGGCAACTGTCTTCCAACACCCCAATAAAGTCCATACCGCCATCGTATTATGCGGGTCTCAGGGAGTTGGGAAAAATAGTTTTGTAGACCCACTCGGAGCTCTTCTGGGACCGCACTACACGCCGCTAAGTAGCATGTCAGAGTTGGTCTCAAACTTTAATTACCACCTCAAAAATGCTGTGTTAATACATGCTAACGAGGCCCTCTGGGGCGGCAATAAAAAAGAAATCGGAACAATCAAAGCTATGATTACCGATAAAACCTGCCTCATTGAAGGCAAAGGCAAAGACAGGATTGTGGTAAGCAATTTTAAACACGTCATTTTAAGCAGCAATGAAGACTGGCCTGTTCACCTTGATCCTGATGACCGCCGCTTTTTCGTCTTACGCGTTTCTGAAAAACATAAAGAAGATAATAAGTTTTTCGCGGCAATCCAAGAAGAACTAGAAAGCGAGAAGAATAGTGGCTATAAAGCTCTGTTATTTGACCTATTGCACGAAGATTTAGCTAGTTTTAATCCCCGTAGCTTGCCTTCCTCCTCTGATTCTTTCAACATAAAATTACGTAGCTCTGATTCATCCGTTCGATACCTATATGAAGTACTATGTGAAGGCGGTTTTTCAATTGGAAACGATGACGAAGAAAGATTACCCGTATGGCAGGGCCCAATACCGAGAACCTCTGTTTACGCAGACTATGCAGCCTGGTGCACAAAGAACGGCGAAAGCTCCGTCACAAATACACAATTTGGCAGAGCTCTGAAAAAATATATTGTCTCTGCAGAAGATACTCGCCCCAGCGGTAAATCACGCGTGAGATGCTATAAATTCCCATCCAAGCAAAGGAAGACTTTGGAAAAGCATTCAAGGAAAACCCAGGAAGCATTTTTGACGACTATCAAACAGAATAGCAACATGCGGTCCAGGTTACAGTCCAGGGGACAGTGACATTAACAATGCTTTATATAAAGGCATAGTCCATGGGGTCCATATGGTCCAGGTTGTTTGAAGTAGCAAAATTGATCTAGGGATCAGTTAACTCAAAAAACTCTGCAAACAAATCCGCATGGACTCCATGGACCTCCTGGACAAATCCCGTCAAAACAATACTTTTACCCTCTTTGCACCTGGACCAATTTTGGACGAAGAAAGGAAACTTTTATGACTCTTATCGACTTAGCCCACCAAACAGGAATAAAACCACTCTGGGTAGCAACAACCGCGGGAGGTGAATATCATTCGGCATGCCCAAAATGTGGAGGAACTGATCGCTTCTTTATACAACCCTATCGACAGATGAAAAACTGTTTAGGATCCTATCACTGCCGCCAGTGTGGAACCAGTGGAGATGCAATCCAATTTGCCCGTGAATTTCTGAACTGTTCATTTCCAGAAGCTGTAGAACTTACCAATGCCACTCCATCAAAGTTTTCTCCATTTCACACCACCCAACACACTCATACATACCAACCCGTATCTTTACGCCCACCACCAGAAGAATGGATAAAAAATGCCACCGATTTTATTAACCAGACACACCGCCACCTTGTACAAAAAGACACCTCAAAGTGCACGATACCGGTAGAGTTGTTGAAAAATCTCGAAAACAGAGGCCTACCTCTAGAAGCAGCACAACATTATAAATTAGGATGGTCCGAAAAAGATCAATTCGTCCCGAGAGCTAGCTGGGGTTTGGAAGAACCAACTGGGCCAGGTAAAACCTCAGCTTTACTCTGGTTGCCCAGCGGACTAGTAATCCCCACAATTGAACCCAGCGGCAAAGTAATACGTCTAAAAGTACGACGCTATAATTGGACAGGAGCAAGTGAAGATCCAAAATATGTAGCCATTCCTGGTAGCATGAATGGGTTAATTATTCTCGGCCCCACAGACAGACCTGTCATGGTCGTAGTAGAGTCAGAACTTGATGCATATGCTGTCCATTTCGCGGCTCATGATTTTGCCTTTGTAGTAGCCGTTGGTGGCAATATCAAAGGCCCTGACATAGTAACCAACCGGCTAGCACAGAAAACCCAGCAACTGCTCATCTGCCATGATAATGACGAGGGAGGCGTAAACATGTTCACCAAATGGAAAAAACTCTATCCCCATGCTATTAGCTTTCCAACCACATTGGGCAAAGATATTGGAGAAGCAGCACAACAGGGGCTAAATATCAGAGAGTGGCTACTGGGAATAGTAAAGAGATAAAACTCGTATTCGTCAGCATGCAGGGGAAATGGAGAGAGTTTTAGGTCGCCCAGAGGTCCTCGTTGAGGGGAGAAAAATACTGTTCAAGAGAATGGTGCTTCGCTTTAATTCGTTGGAAAGTATACCACTTCATCCATACAGGCTTTTGTTCGAGGGAGCCTGCCCTGTACTTCAAGCATTCCTCAATTTTTTTACTAGCCATCAGGTGACGTTCAACAGGTCCAAGTCTTTGAGAGAAATACCCAAGGTGAGCGCATTTTCTGCAAAGATACACCCCATCTATGCAATAAAGCTTTCTCATCCGAGCGTTGCACGCAGGGCAATGGAAAAAGTAATAATGACCACCGTAGTGGCACGGCCTTTTCTCTACAGAAATAGTATAAGAGCCTCCACTAAAACATACTCTAAGACTATCGTCATCTTGCAATGTCGCCACAAGGCTATTTTTAAAAATTATCAGACAAACTCGATCTTTACTTTCTTTCACAAGCCTGACAAGTTCTTTGTTTTTAAACATTGCAAATGAATCGATTTCTTCAAAACATGCCCATGAACAGAGGGATTTCGGATTACGTCTTTTCCTCACAGTCCAGCATAGACTTGAAAGCATCATGTTCTTTCCCTTTATCGAAATGTCCAGGCTATCAACTAGAATTAGGGTAATACTTCAAGAGTTAGAGCGCTAATCAAAAAACAATTTACATGAGCATCACTTCTATCAATCCCTCAGGAGGGATTCATACTGAAAAGATAAATCATTTAAGAAATATGAGAGAAATAAAAGAATTGTACGCCGCTAATAATGCCTTAAAGGGTACAGCTGTAATTTCGGAAATCGTGCAATACTTAAAAAATATTGGAACGCCTGTTTCTAATAAGATCTACCAAGAGGACGATTATTTTTCACATTAATTAATGCTACCTTCTTAGAAAATTTTATAGAGTATGAGCAACACTGGTAAACGTTGCTCATACCCTTATTTATACATACTTTTAAAGTTACTTCGGGATCTTAACAGACAAGAAATTAATGGAACCCAAAAACACTTTTCAAGAAGGGAAGATTTCTCTCGCCACGGAACCATCAGGATAGAAGATTTTTCCTTTTTGTAGGTCAGCTAGAAGCCGTAAAGCAGTAGGACTACCATTTTTTTGCAAATATTGAGAAATTTGCTGCATTATCTCTTTTTTGGTTACAGGAATACCATCGCTAAGATAAATCATGTTGCTTATAATTTGTATGCATGACAGCCAGAAACCAGCATACTCCTGCCTGTTTATTTCTGGGGAAACAGGAGAGGAGTAGCATTTGTTAGTAATTGGATCAAAAATCAAATCAGCCAACAATGAAGCCGGCATTGCCATTATAATGCCAAGAATCAGCGCCCTTTTGTAAATATGTGAAAAATACATAATATCCCCCAATAATAAGTGTAAGTATTCGATTCCCTCAACACAGGATAAGATACCACATTGGAACATTAAGTCGAATAATATTTGTTAGATAAAAAACATTCTATGGTTTTTATTTTCAAAATGCAATCTAATTAGGAAGAGGGTCACATTAAAACGGACGAAGCGCTTTCTGAAGACCTAGCTAGTATCACTTTGAGACCAAAATACTAGCCCTTAAAAAGCAAGCGCCTTTTTAAGTTTTTCTCCCAGTCAAATTAAAGCCCGCACAATAATCGAGGTATAAAGCATCTTCTTTTCCCTGTTGCATGCATAAAGAGATAACTCATTTATGCTTTTAGGTCCTGTGGCGTGAGCTTTATTGGTCGCTATACATCGATAAAAAAGCAGTGCCATACCCATTATCTTATTTAAACCTTTAAGCCTAGCGAAACTAGATAGTCCAACATATGATTCTGCGCATTTCTACGGGCAACATCAATCAGTTTTTCTAGCTGATTCTTAGGATCCATTTTTAGTTCTTCTACAAGCCATTTAGCGACAGGAAGCGACCCTGAACCAAAGGCAAAATATAGCAATGTCTCCGGAACCTTGGAACCCTGCTCTTTTAAGAACTGCACAACTGCAAGCTTATTGCCAGCCCATTCAATAGGCAACATGCCCTCTTTATCTCTATTTAAAACAAGGTCTTTATTTGCTAAAACAAGCTTTTTAACTTCGGCAAGATCGTTATTTTTTACAGCACGTGACAAACGTTCTAGATCTGAAGCAGAAACAGGAATAGTCAAACCTGCTCCTCGTGCATATTTAGCGAGATCAACAGTATAACTTTTTTTAGCTGGAACATTATAACCCTGATAGACAATCTGTGAAGCCGCAGGATCATCATAAAAGGCTACAGGTAGATATCCATCGCCAGGCAACAAACCATATTGCTTTTGCTGCGGCGTTTCTTCAAGTGCGCCCTCATTTATAAGATATTGAGCAACATCTTTGTACCCATAATAAAGGGCTAAAAGCAGGGGTCCCGCAAGCACGTAAACGGGCTGCGCAACTTGGTTTATAGCTTTATTTATCATAATAGCCCCAATTTCAGGAACACTGCCTCCCCACACGCTGCCTAGAAAACCTGAATTGAAAAATAAACCAGGAATAGGAATCCCCCTCTCCTTGTAGTATTTTTTAACGAATTCAACAATAAATTTAACTATTTTCAAATGACCTTTTTCAGCTGCCACAACAAGCGGATTTTTTGCCATGCTTGCATTTGCTTCTTGTAAACAAAAAGCCGCGTCGGCTATGTTCGTTTCTAAAGTTTTTGCACACTTTTCAATAGTGGAATAGCTAGGCATTGGTACGTTGTTGCGCTCTAAGAACCTTCCAAAAACAAACTCAACAAATTCAAGATTTCCCAATTGCGCAGCTATATCTAAAATATGGTGCTCATCCGTTCTACTCTTGCCTGTTAAGTCTTGTAGAAAGGCATAGGACAACTCTTCAGATTTTGGCTTGTTTTTATTAATTGTAGGTGCCCCTCGAGGCCCTCTTGGTTGATTCATTGAAGACTTAGGGTCCGCTGCCATAAGCTTATAAAGAGATTTTAACTGAACAGTGCTATCAAGAACTTCGGGGTTCTTTATAATGATTTCAGTAGCTTTAGCAAAATCCTTTGCCTTAAGAGCTCCAATAACATCTAAAAATGTTTCGATTGTATCTTGAGAAACAAATGGCGGCTCGTTCAACTGGGCTGCTACAGAAAAAGTATTCCGCTCCATAAACATCAACAATGTCACAACTAAATAAAAAATTTTCTTCATGATCAACTACCTCTCTTTAAAAATTATTTTCAACTATAATATTATAATACAATATTTTACAGCGTGATTTCAAGA
>CAYRPI010000081.1:0-5926 GCA_964426225.1 uncultured Candidatus Babeliaceae bacterium
AGATTCGCTTTTGACTTTCTAACGGCCGCCAATAGATCTTTAGCGTCATTTTTTGCGGTAGCAGTTGATTTAATCCACTTCGTAGTGGAATCATAAGCCGTTTTAATAAGATTTTGAAGCGGAAGCACTAGGTTTTTATCTATTTTATCTATTTTGATTTCTCCAAGAGTTTGATATTTTTTATGAAGTTTGGTGATTAACTGGGCGCTTTTTGTGGAGTCTTCTTTTGTATTATTCAAAACGGCATTAATAGCATTGTCCCGTTCAGTAGGCCATAAGTTATTAAGTGCTTGTTCTCTGTCAGAGGCTGCTTTGTCAAGATTTTTTTTAGACTCTGAGATTGCATCTGAAACCAACGTATTTGTTGAGATTTTTGTTGCCCATAGAACATTTGAATCAAGAGCTAACTTAGCATCGTTAGAAATTTTTGAAATTTCAGATTTATTTTTTTCCGCATTAATCTTATTAATTGCTTGTTGAGCAAAGGTTGTGATTAGAGTCTTTATTGTGTTGACTCCATCTACTAGATCTGTTTCAAACTCTTTTTTTAATTCCGCTTGTTTTTTCTTTGCTATTTCTACTTGCGCATCAAATTTTTCTTTGGCCCATTTTTTTATGACATAATTTTTCTTGGGGTCAGAATCAACGACATCATCGGATGCCAAAGTTTCAATAGTTACAAGATCGTTTGCATTTCCTGTACCATTATCAAGATTTTCTAAGGCATCTTTTAGTTTTTCATAATTTTCAACAGACGTCTTTACAGCTTTTTTTTCCTTCCACTCAAGCATTACAAAACATGCGCGATACCGATCTACGCTAACTACATCAAGAGCGGGCCCAGAAAAGTTGGGTCCTTTTAAATACCCATCAATAAGATAGTAGCGAATTTTTTCATTGTCTGTGCCGGTGCTGCTTATAATATTTCGAAGTTTTTTATTAAATTCCTCAAGATCAGTACGTGCTACAGATTCGTCTTTCGCAGCATTTTTAAGTTTTCCCCCTTGAGCCTTGCCAACTTTAATCGGAAATGCCACCATGTCATCTGGAACTTCTTGTTTTACTTCATTATTAATTACTTGATAATCACTTAGCGAAGTTACACTCTTCATTGCGCTTTTAAAATCTTTATCGTTAAGGGCGCTTTTTAGCTGCCAATTGAGATCTTTTAAAGGAATGTTTGACAAGGGTATAGGACTTTTTGCAATGTTCTTAAGTGCCAATGCTAGTTTGTCAAATTCATCATCTGACCAACTGGTTAAAGTTAGCATACCTACCAGTGCGAATACTGGTAATAGGTAGGACCTTTGCATAGGGAAATCTCCTTTTATAAACAAATGGATCTTACGTTATCAATAAACTAGAGCCCAAGCACTTTTTTGTCGTTTGATAATTTGTTCATTTTAATATTTTTAGAAATAAGGCTTTCACACGCTATTTTGCTTTCTGGTAGCCAACCACCATAGTAAAGGCCATCAAGTAAATTTCGCGCTTCTTTTTTAAAGGTTTCCTCTGTCTGAAGTGTTTTGGCGCCACTTTGATTAACCACCGCTCCAATTTCCTTTTCATAGGTTCCATCGGCAGCTCTTAATAATTTTAGTCGCTCCATAGAATAATTTTTTGCCGCTGCGCTTACTTCATTTTTGAATGCATTTACAGTAGGTAAGTCGTTTGGGTTGATGGTTAAATCTTTGAATTTGTCGCTATATTTGAGTAATAAAGGATTAAGACTAACAAGAAGATTTAAAATTTTGGAACTCGAGTCTGCCTCGTCTTTGGTCAGTGTATAGTTAGGATTTTTATTTATAATATTCTCTATATTCTGTATAAAAGAATTATATTCATTTTCTGTAGTACTAAGCATCCAAAGTGCGGAAAATTTTCCAGGTTTCAGCGCTAAGGAATTAGAACTATTGTTTAAAACATTTTTTAAGAGGGAGGTTGTCGTTAAAGACTTAAGGTCAGCTACCATTTTTTTTTGTAGATTTTTAATCGCAGTTAGGTCTATTATTCCAATCTTTGCTTTTGGTTCAAACTTGGTCCATAATTCGCCGATAAACTCTTGTCGCAGAGCCTCCCATAGAATATCTACCTGTGAGATTTTTAATTCAGATGCTTGTTTTTTTGTATTGATTTCTTTCTTAGCATTATCTGCAATCTCGTTTAGCTTATTAGTTAAGCCAGCTGTGATGAGTTTGGCATTGTTTTTTAGAGCATCAATCTCACTCTGCATCTTATTACAATAACTAGAAAGCGCGAGAGCAGTAGCTTTTTTAGGGATTTCAACTATAGCTTCTTGAACTAATTGTTCAATTTTTAATTGTGCGGAAGTAAACCTGGCAGTTTCTTGTTGAATCCTATTCAGATCGTTGTTTATTGATTTTTCGGCTACATCCAAAGCATTATACAGGGCCTTATAATCATTCACAGGGTTAGCGCTTTCTGTAGCGATTGATTGAGCATAAGGTTCTACCGTTTGCTTAAAGAGGTCCCAGTCTTTTTTAATTTGCGGAAGGTCTGCTGATATTTTTTCTATCTCTTTAGAAGATTTCTCTTTAAATGCGTTTATTTTTTTTACTAACCACGGAACTATTTTTTTTGTTAGAACTTCTGGATGAGCAATTTTGATTGCCTTATCCAAATAAGTTTTAACAGAGATATCGAATGTTGGTAAAAGTGTTGGGTCACTTTCATCTTTTTTAATAAATTTTCCAATTTCTCGAAGTTCTAAGAAGTTTTTCCAATCAGGATCGTTTTTTATAGCGGTGGCCATCTTTGATAAATAATAAAAAGTGCTAAAAGCTAGAGCTGCGGAAATATTTCCTACCCCATCTGGTGATGCCATAAATAGATTGTAAAAAATTAGCAGATAGTCGGAAATAATATGCGTGTTGTTTTTGGTAACGGAGCTTATTAAAAACTCAAGGCATTGAAGAGTTGCGTCTTCAAAGTTTTGGTTTACAGTTATTTTATCCGTTGCAGATGTTATAGTTATCAAACTTTCGAATATTTCTTTTAACTTTGCTGCCGTTTCAAAGGGGTCTTGTCCATTTATTCCCTTTTCTGATACGCCTAGAGTGTTTAACATAAAGGCTTTTTTATCGTTCGCTTGCGCGAACAGATCAAAGGCTTTTAAATATTCTTTAGTCGTAGTTTCATTAAGGGAATGATTTTTAAAGATATTCTTTAGGTTTTTTAAATTTAGAGTTGTTTTTAAAATCAAGATATCTCTATCTATTAAATTAGATGGATCCCCGGGCTTTTTCAGTACTTTCTGTACAATAGTCTCAATCGCTTCTCTTTTTACTTTTGTTAGCGGATCTTCTGGAGCCTCTACAATTTTTTTAAGTGCTTGGGCGAAGCTGTCAAGGACATCTACCGTGGCATTAACAAAGCACATAGGTGTTCCCATAAGCAAAAATAGTAAGGGGCTATATAATCTTTTCATATTTAGTAAACTCCCTTTTAGGCTTTATTAGAAGTGTCCAATAAATTTTGAACTGAATCTATGCACTTTTGTTTTTCAGTATTGTTCGCTGTCGGGTCTTCACAATACTTTATACCGTTTTGGAGTGCTGGAATGATAAAATCCCCTTGCAAAAGAGTAATCTGATAAAGTGCATCGAGTAATTTTTTTGCTATTTCTTTGAAATTCACTTCAGCTTTATTAGCTTTTTCAGAACATAACAGCTTGGCATAATATTTTATTGTATCCCCTATAACGGCTTTGATATCGGTCGACGATAGAGATGCTAAGAGGGTTTCAGATTTTTCAGCTATAAGTAGGGGCTCAAAGCAGGCAAAAAATGTAAAACACGGCGCCACATTTTTTTTAAGGGCAGCACTACCTGCTTTCTTTAACTCCTCAGTTAGTGCCGTATAAAAAAGATTATATTGAGTTTCAATGTTTGAAATTTTAGCTGGCCAATATAGATAAAAAACCCCACCAAGTTTTTTATTTTCAAAATTCTTTAAAACCGGTGTAGAAACGGATTTGTTGGTTAAATTTTCTAACTTCGTGTGTAGGTCTTTTCTGAAGGTTTCCAATGAAGCGGTTTGTTTTATGCTGGAATCGCAAGGTAGCTTCTGCCACAAATCATCTATAATTAAGTTTCTTAAGATTTCCCAGTTATCCCTTCGTCTTTCCAATTCTTTTTTTTGTTTATTTAGACTTATCGTAAGTTCTAAAAGTTGCTTTTTTCTAAACGCCTCGAGCAATCGATTTGCAGGTTCTATGTTGTTGATCTCATTGGTTATGGCCGTCGCATATTTTCCAAGTTGATTCAATTCTAAATGCTTTTCAAATTCTTTTTTTGCCGTATCAATTTTTTTTGCAATATCGATAGTTCCTTGAGCGACTCCATCATTTAGTTTCTGAGCTTGATCTTTTATTTTTTTTAAAGCTGTTTTCTGTTTAATACCTATGGGTTTTTCGCTTGCGGCATAATCGTTTAAACGGTCAAATTCTTTGCCTGCCTTTATTAAAAGGTCGTTTATTAAATTTGGGTCTGTCACGTTATTTAGTTTTAAAAGATATTTTGCTTCAACAGCATCGATCTTTTTTTCTAGCCATGGATTTATCAACTCTGTTAGAACGATAGGATGTGCAAGATTTACAATCTCTTTTAATTTTTGTGTAAGTGTGTCACTAATTTTGCTGAACTCCTGTCTTTTTTTTTCTTTATCATTGCGTATATTTTGGTCATCATTAGGATCGTCAATTGGTGGATAGTCTGGGTTTTTTTCGGTATTTATAGGATCGCAGATGACATCTAGTGCGTCTTCCTTTAATGCTTTTCGATATGTTTCAAACTGTGCTATATAGTAAAACGCTCCAAAAATTAGGGCAGCTGGAGCTAATGTTGAACTGTTGTAGAGTTTTGCAAGCTCGCAGTTTAGATTTAGGTTTGGAATGATATGATTTAATAATGAATTTTGATTTATGGATGTGATCATACGTCTGCTGGCTAGTACAGAAACGAGTAACTGCAAAATCAGATAGTTATCTATTTTTATTTTATCTTCTTTGTTTTTTATTTTTATTAGATCCTCAATAGTCTCTTTTGAAGTTCGTCCGTGATTTCGGGAATCGTTTGTATCGTTCAACAAACCAGGTAGGTTGTCGATTTGTGATACTCCAAATAGCCCTAATAAAAAAGTTTCGCGTTCATTTTCGAGTTTTGAAAGAAACGTATTAAAGTTTTTTATATAATCTTCTGAGATTTTGTTATCCAATTTGGCGACTTTAACTGCTTGTTCAAATTGGGAATCATTAAGAGCATCCTTTAAGGGCCAAAAAGTCTCTTGCATAAGATTTGCAAAGGTTAACGTTGTTAAATCTGTGGGTGTTTGTGTGATCAAACTTATAGGATCTTCCACAATCTCTTTAAGAGCCCTAGCCAAATTATCAATCTCGTTTGCTCTAGTCAGGCATATTTGCAGCCCTATAAGCAGAGATAGTAGTAATAGATAAGTTTTCTTCATACGAGATTCCCCTGGTTTTTTCATTGTAAATAGGCTCTGTCTGGAAGTACTAATTTTCTTCATCTCCCTGTTTCCCGATCGATTGAAGCTATGAGCTAGTGGTAAGGTAGTTCTCAATGTCCTTTTGGATTGGAAGAATTTTGCTATTTTGGTAAAGATAATTTAGCCATACTGAAGCTTCCGTTTTAAAATCTACCTTTGGATCAGCATTTTTATAAAATATATGATCAGGCTGAGCTTTTGGTTCTTTAGATATAAGGCGCAAGGCCTCTAGTCTTCGCTTTATCTGTTTTTCAATTTTGGTTTCAAAGTCGCTAATTATCTCTTTAGTTTGATCTTTTACTAGACTTTTAGCGCCTGTTAACAGTGTAGGTCCCGCTCCCTCATCATTTAGTAAAAAAGGATCTACAAGAGTTATCAACGTGCATATATTTTTTATATA
>CAYRPI010000082.1:0-2609 GCA_964426225.1 uncultured Candidatus Babeliaceae bacterium
TTGTAAATATTTGCTATTATAAAATTATAAACATGGATAATAGGAATAAAAGATAGAGAATATGGGTTTATGTAGTTTTTTCTTTATCTTAGTTTTTTTATAAGGAGGTAGTAGTTATGAAAAAGTTATTATTAGGAGCCGTTGCAATTATCGGCTTTTTTGCGGGTCCGGGGCTGATTGCTACCGGGGTTGACTTGTTAAAGTTGCCTTATTCAGAGCAGATGGCATTTATAAGGGAAGAGTTTTCGAATTTATTGGAGGGTTTGGGAGGGCAGTCTATTGCGACTGCACATTTTAATGAGGCTTTAAGTGCTCTGGGTGAAGTGAGAGGGATTATTAATTTTCAGGCAAAGAATAGCTCGATTTCTGCGTCGAACAAGCAGAAGCTTGGAGACGTTGTTCTGTTGATAGAGAAAACGCTTATAGCTCTAAATAAAGAATCAGATACAGGCAAGAGAGTGACGATTGCAAAAAATGCGATTAAGACGCTTGAATCTAAACTCAAAACGTTAAATGTCGGGTTGACGGATTACCAAACAACCATAGATCTTAAGAATGGGTTAAAAAGGGCGATCGAAGGCTTTTTGAAAACATTGAGAAGGTGGGCTCTCATTACTTCGAATTAGAGAATGACTGTTTATGTAATTTTTTATAAGGTGGTTGTATGAAGAAGTTATTATTAGGAGCTGTTGCAATTGTCGGTTTTTTTGCTGGTTCGGAGCTTTTTGCCGTGTTGAGTGTGTCAGAGATGTCGTATCAGCAACAATTGGATTTTATAAATAAAAATGTTGTCGATGTGTTGGAGGCCCTTGGAGAACAACCTATTGCAAACGCTCAATTTGGTGGGGCTGCAAGTTTTGTAGAGGGGGTGCGCGATGTTATTAATTTCCAAGCGAAGAGTGGCTCGATTTCTGCATCGAATAAGCAGAATCTTGTGAACATTGCCCTGTTGATAGAGGAAGAACTTAGGCAGTTAAAAGAAGAAACAGGAGCAAGTGCAAGGATGGTGATTGCAAAAGATGTGATTAAGAAGCTTGAATTCAAACTTAAAACGTTAGATGTCGGGTTGACGGATTACCAAATGACCGTAGATCTTAAGAATGGATTAAAAAAGGTGGCTGAAGCCTTTTTAAAAGCGTTGAGAATATGGGTTCTTATTGCTCCGAAAACAATGACTAAAAAGGATGCGTTGCAGTTTTCGGTGAATCCTTTTAGTCCAAAAGGGGTTGTTGAATTTTGTAAAACACTAAAATTTGAGGGAGCATCGTCTGAAGTAAACGATTTACTTATGGATCGTTGCAAAGATGTTGCGCCTCAATATCTTGCCGAGGTAGCGGCCGCAACTCCCGGGACTGAAGCTTGGTCTAAACTGATGGATTTTTATTTTAAAAAAAGTCAGAGTGATAAGCTTTATGAAGTTTTTTTGTTTGATCTTCAAGCACGGCAGGAGCAATTTGAGCAGGCGTCAAAGTAATTTAGAAGCTCATTAATTAAAATTTTCATAATACAAGAAGAGAGGGACGGTGGGCTCAGCTTGCTGTCCCTCTCTTTTATAAATGAGAGATCCTGAAGAAATTTTTATTAGGAGCTTTTGTAATTGTTGGCTTTTTTACTGGAGTGACTGATGTGTTAGGGATAACCGTTTTTTGACTCTCAGGTCCAGACATTTTTATCTAAAAATAAGGGGGAGCTTTACCTTTGACAGCTCTCTGTCGTATACTAAAACACAGATAGAAGGGTTTATATTTATGAAGATAATAACGCAGAATAAAAAAGCATTTTTCGATTATGATGTCCTCGAAACGGTTGAGGCGGGCATTTCACTCACGGGAGACGAAGTAAAATCGTTGCGTGCTGGTGCGGTTAATTTGGTGGGTGCTTTTGTTACGCCACATGGCGGACGTTTATCCATGATTAATGCGTATATAGGGGCTTATTCTCATGCTTACCAAAAAGCCAGCGATAATGAGTCCCGTCGTACGCGTTATCTTCTTATGCATCGGCGAGAAATTCATAGGCTCATTGGTGAAATATCCCGTAATGGATTAACCCTTATCCCTTTAAAGCTCTATTTTAATAAACGTGGTTTTGTAAAAGTTGAAGTGGGCATTTGTAAGCACAAAAAAGCCCATATGAAAAAAGAAGTGCTCAGGGAGCGCGACATTAAACGTGAAACGCAGCGTGAACTCAAAGGGAAGTTTGATTACTAACCTCTTCCCTGTTTATAAAAATTGATTCTACTTATTTTTCGCTGAACTAAATCCTTTGATTCTGCGGAATGTTTAGCCAGTCGGCTATGCCGATAAAATATGATTTTGCCGCCTGCTTGATCGCAGGGCTCTTGTTTCCCCATCCGGCGTTAAGCTCTATAACAAACTGCTTGTATAAGTTTTGTTTCTGCTGTTCGTTGAGGGTATTGTCAGGAATAAACATTTTAATAAGCTCGAGTATAGTGTTCAGGCAGACATCCAGATATTTAAAATTCTGGAACACTGCATTTTCCTTGATCGCTGGATTTGGCTTCCATTTTCCCGTTATCCAATCAAAACTATAAGCGGTCCAATCTTCATTCGTTAAGTATGAAAGTTTTGATAGGGATATAAAGTGAA
>CAYRPI010000082.1:2619-3686 GCA_964426225.1 uncultured Candidatus Babeliaceae bacterium
TTCTGCAATATGTTTTCTAAATCCTTTTCAAAGTCGGAGACGGTAACAATTCCTTTTGTAGAGAAATCTAGATTGGAAATTGCAGTATCTAGCGCTAACAGTGCTCTTTGGACAAACTGATTCCACATCTGTACAACGCCGGGTGCCAACTTCGCTTTTTCTTTCACTTCATCCTGAAGAATAGTAGGGTTGAAATCCGTTTTGAGTTTTTTGAACTGTTCAATTAGTCTTGTGGACAATGTTTCTAAGAAGGTCTCATCTCCGTTGGTTATTAATCTAAAGTGGAGGAAGGCCTTAGCAGAGAGCTCAATGAATTTTAGGAGAAAATCCGCAGTGATTGCCCTTGTGCTTTGATATTTTGGATCGGGTATTGTAAATGCTATGTTGTTCGGCCCGAAGGATGGTTTGGCGAGTAAGAAGGGTTTTATATAGTTGGGGGAGAAGGGTGAATCTGGATTTTCGAAGATAACCGAAAATAGGATTTCGATCGCTTTTTCTTGTGCGCGTTTACGATAGCTGTCTTCTTCTCTGTAGGTCTTTAGGCATCCCTTTTCCAGAGAGTTATAGAATGTTGTGTGAAGAATGTTTTTTATGGGAGTGAACTCGGTTTGTGTTAAATTAAAACCCTTTGCAAATTTCGAGAATACCTCTAACGTTTTGAATTTATCATTATAATCTTTGGTGATGTAGCAGAGTAGTTTTGCTACCATTTCAAAATAGTCGTCAAGATGGGCTAAATTGTCAAAATCCTTTTCTAGCCCGGATCGTTTAGAGAAGGGAGGAAGGTTAAAGTCGAGATTTTCCCATTTATAAATATAGTTGGTCCAGTTTTGTTGGGTGAAGGTATTGGTTATAAGGTCAATGGGAAATGGCAGAAGGAAGTCACTGAGATAGTGTTCTATAAGTTGTGCAGCCATACCGTTTAGATTTTTCCCGATATCTTCCCGTTCAATTAAGCGTTTAAAAACGTTTGTAGGCCATTTTTGAAGATTTTTGTTTTCTTTTATTATTCTTTTCCACTCTGTTGCAACGGTATATAGAGAGCCTGCAAGTTCATTAGCATCATA
>CAYRPI010000082.1:3696-5870 GCA_964426225.1 uncultured Candidatus Babeliaceae bacterium
ATAGTCTATGGAGAGGTCGGTTAGCATTTTGTGGAAAGCTTTTTCTTCGTGATTGGAATCGTTCACAGCTTGCGTAAGGTCCTGGAAGTGGATGGGAATACTGGTGCCCGGCATAGCGCCGTTGACAATGCGTGTATACTCATATTTGCCACCATCATCTTGTGCCAGCTTAACGCCTGTTTGGTACGAGATACCATTTTTCTCAGGGATTGATTCAGTTATCAAGAATTTTGAGGCGTAGAACGATGAGAGTGGAGAGCGGGGATTTATAAATAGGGCATCGTACAGATCGCGGACGGCCAATGAGACCGCTCTTTTGCGCGCATTTTTATTCTGGACGTCTTTCTCCATCTCTTGCTTCTCTTTTTCCATCTGTGTTTTAAGTTCTTTTTCTTTCTTGTCCCGTTCTTCTTCTTCCTTCTTGGTATCTACCACTTCTTTAAACTTTACGGTAACTCCGAGGTTTGGGACTCTTCCATCTAGAATGTCGGCGAGACTTTTTAATTTTTTAATAAGGTTAGTAAGTTTATTTTTTTCTAGACCCTCGGGCAAATTCTTAACAACGTTGGAATAAGATTGGTGGCTGCTGGCTACTCGGTTGTAAAAGGTAGGTTGGACCAAGCTTTTAGTTAGACAAAGATTTTTAAAGAGCGTTGCAAATCCATCGGCGGCAGCGTCTACGTCTTTTAAACTAATGGTTCGTTCATCCTTACCGGGATCTATGCCAAAGAATTTTACAAAGGGTTCCTTTTCTTTTTTTAGAATTACCCATTTACCAGTCACAAAGATTCCAAATAAAGGGTCCAGGATTTTGTTAATCAACATATCATATGTTGGATATGCAACAAAAGCGGTCGCAGCGTGCTTTTGTTGGTTTAGGTCACCGACCGTTGTTTCTGTGATTATTTTTTTCAGGTTCTCAACGCTTTTCTTAAAGATTTCGACTTGATCCTGATTTTCTGTTGTGGGAAGTTGCATTACCATGGTGTCGAGTACCTGACAGAGGGCCTCTTTGTCTTCTTTACTCAAATCAAAGAGAGTTAGGGCATTCTTGAGAATATCGCCAGCATCCTTAAAGTCCAAAAGTGACATCGGCGACTTATTGCTAATAGTGGTGACATTTCTGCGTACTAAGGTCGTTATAGGGTGCAGAATCAAAAGCGCTCTGGTAACAAAGCTTCCTTTGCTTGCGTCTTCACTCTTAGCTACTGCCTTAAGGCTGCGCGCTAGCTCGTCAAGTTCATCCGCAAATACCGTGGTCGTGAATAGGCAGGCGATTAAGCCCATCAATAGACCTTTTTGTGCATAAAATTTCATTCTAACTATCCTTTTTAGAAATCCCGGAATGTTCTGAGAATTATACAGATTGATCGTAGTAAATCAGGGGAGAAATTGTCAACGGATAAAGAGGGGTAAAAAACGGAAACAAAAAGCTTGACTAAATTTTGGAACTCTATTAGAATTAAACTAATTAGTAGAGTAGATCTCAGGGTTAAATCTTGATTAGATCATGTAAAAACTCTTCCAGGATAAAATCCTGAAAAATCTTTGAAATCTTCGGGGGCGTACTGGCTTCGACGTGTTGTGGTTGTTGCGTCAGAGCATGCCGAGCTTTGGTTTTGTGCTCGTTAAACAAAATACCAAAACAATAAGTGCAGCGACTAATATCCCTGCCGGTAGTTTATTTGCCTTGTTTATTCTTTTCGTAACACAACTCTTCGGGGCTGTTGCACGTAAAGAAGAGCAAGAAGCAATTTTTGCTTAAAGCGTAAACTACTACCTTTTTTGCGTGACGTGTCTATCAGTCGCGTAATTAAGTATCACCAAGATAGAACGACAAGCGAGATTTTTTCGTTATGGTAGCTTGTCCGTCCACTATAACGGGCTGTAGCATTTTTCTCGTGTCTCTGCGGGAATGTATACAGTATAATTAGAGACTAAGCATGTAGCGCTGGGTAATTGACATGATGCGGACATGGGTTCGACTCCCATCGCCTCCACCAAGATCCTTTTAAAAAGGGTTATAACAAACTATTGTTTTGTTATAACCCTTTTTTTTATGTTTAAAGTAGTTTTAAAAACTTTTTACATAAAAAAGAGAGGAAATTATGAAGAGATATTTTATAGGGGTTTTCTTATTAACGGTTTTTTCTTTGTCCGCTATGGAAAAGAAT
>CAYRPI010000083.1:0-1134 GCA_964426225.1 uncultured Candidatus Babeliaceae bacterium
AACCAGGTTGATGCGTTTGAGATCTCTTTTGTCAAAGATGAAAAGGGAGCCGTTTCAAAATTAATTTTGCATCAAGGGGGAAAAGATCAATCTGCAGAACAGATTAAGTAAATTATTCTAAGCAAATGTATTAAGGGAGCGTAAGGGGCCGTTATAAGTAAAGATGCCTTAGGCGTTGAGGTTGCAGTAGGTATAAAATAAAAGAGCTCACAGGAGAGAAAGATTAATTTCCCGTGAGCTCTTTTTTAAAATGGTTTTAAGTTTATTATTTTTTATTCAGCTCCATCTCGACCAATTTCTTTTTTTCAGGTGAGAGTTGTTTGATAAGCTTGTTCATTTTTTCTTTGTTGAACCCATCTTTCTGGAGTTGCTCAAGTGGAGTTCTGCCTTCGTTGTTCTTGGCATTGAGATCTGCACCCTTTTCTATGAGAAGTTTCATTACGTTAATTCTTTCATTTTCAACGGCATCATTTATCAATTTGAAAGGGCCAAAGCTTGGTCCACCAAGCTTCTTTCTAAATGCTTGGTGAAGGGGGGTGTCATCACTGGGGTCTTTACAATTGACATCCGCGCCTTTTTCTATGAGATATGTGGCTATGTCAGAGTGTATACCACCATCAACCGCAACGCTTAGGGGAGTACGTGGAACCGAACTACTTAGGTTTGCATTCATGTTTACGCCGCCCTTTTCTATTAAAAGCTTCATCACGTTAAGGTTATTGCTCAACAGGGCAAACTCAAGGGGGGAGATTTCGTCATTTTCCATTTTGGCGTCCACGCCTTTCTTTAGCAGAACTTCTATGGTCTTAAGAACATCTTCAGGGGATTTTTTGGCAATGCCCAAATAGGCAGCCTTAAATATATAAGGGTACGTATTAATATTTGCACCGTTCTCAATAAGAATTCTTGCTGTTTCAGCGAGCCCTTGTTCACATGCCACCAGAAGAGCCAATTCTTTTTTGTCTGGATGTTTTTTTAAGAACTCTAGTACTTTTTGTATATCTTGAGTCTCTACAAGTTGTTCGATTTCCCGCTCTAAGGTTTCTTGGTCCATTGCGTTTATTTGAAACGCCGCAGCTGGCACCAGCGCAATCGAAAGCGCCATAAATTTTAGATACTTCATTATCACATCCT
>CAYRPI010000083.1:1144-5662 GCA_964426225.1 uncultured Candidatus Babeliaceae bacterium
TACTACTTTTTTCTGTGACTATCCACTCTTTTTAAATTAACCCGGACCATCCTGGTATTTACTAATAGGATATTAAATTTTACAATATAAAGTCAATACTTCTGCAAAGTTTAACAGGGCATGTTCATTTAAATAGTTAGAAAAACAACATTTTTAAAGGTCGTTCAATCTCTCTGCAGTTAGCCAGACGCTTTTCCCGCAAAGAAGCCTTTGAGCCGTCTCTTAAAAGAAGAAAAAGTACAAAGTCTCTTAGAATAGAAAGATTCAAAGCGGCAGTCCTATTTCTAGTAGTTGATTTATCTGCTTCAAAAGTATTATCGAGATATCCATGACATCGATTTTCTATTTCCCAATGGGATCGAACTAGAGAGAGTATTTTTTGTGCATCAGGTTCTAGACTGCTAATAAAGTATCGTTTCTCTTTCGAAGTCACTCCATTTATTGTCCTGTGGCTTATAATCATACTTATTGATTTAAGACCTTTCCATCGATTCCTATTATAGAGCCAATTAAGATTTCCCGTTGAGACACATATGCGCTTTTCAGAGCGATTCCTTGATTTTTCGTTTGTCTCACACTTACTGATTGTTCCCTTTAGAAAATCATTTTGTTCTATGTTATCCAAGCATAAGGCAACATCTTCGTGGAATTGGTGATGATTCCCCTTTAGAGTAAATATGTAATGTCCTGACTTATGGATGATTTTTCTGGCAAATTTTTTTTGAGCATGCATGGCATCACCAGTTACAACCTTGTTTACCAGATTAATATTCTCGATAAGCATTGGTGCGGCTATTATTTCATTTGTTTTGTCAGGAATTTGCATATGCGCAAGCACGCATTCATTGTTTACGTCAAGTGCCCTTAGAGAGCATGTTCCAGTTGCTTTATCCTGTTTTCCATCAATGTATATTTGCCCTAGATCGAATTTTGCAAGCTTGTCGAATTCCCAATAACGCAACCAGAATTCCAGACCTTGAGGATTTATTAATTGTAGCACTCTCATAAAAGTACTTCGCGATGGTATGCCATTGCGAATATCAATTATTGATGCAAGTTTTTCCTTAAAAAATATTGCGAAGTTAACGATTGAAACGAGCGTATTAGAATTACAAAGCATTCCTAAGACTATAATTACAATAATACTAGAAAATTTATGCTTTTTACGCCGATCCAACCGTGGATCTGGCACTGCTTCAATAATTTCGACAAATTTTACAAATTTTTCTGACGCAGCTATAGTACTCATGTGTATGTTGCCCATTTTTTCTCCTTTCAAAAGGTTGAATTTTTTATTTTCGTGGGCAACATGCACTTTTGTTTTTCAAACCGCAATAACTTCTGAGATTAACCTTCCCTCTGGATTCATTCGCTTAGTCCAGCTTCTAAATAAAACCCCTTATTTCCGCATGTTTAAATGAACACGCCCTGAAAAATGGTCTAAACACCTTTACAAAAAAATAAAAATTAGTATAATATTTAATACAATAAACAAATATGAGTATTTATACAGTTTTATTAATAACATTATAAATACAATAATCATTTTTTAAACTGGAGTGTCGTCATGACTAAGAAATTAGCCCTACTATTTTTATTATTTTCACCGCTGGCACACCTCTCTGCTTCCAATAATCAACAAGCCCTTTCCCCTCAAACAGAAGATCTAAAAAGACAACTAAAAGTGTTCACCGATTTATTAAAAAAGATCTGTCCAAGTTTTTTGGGACGAGCTTTTAGGTCGGAATGCCTCTCTGGAAACGTTGAAGCATGCATCGATCTTATCAAAACTAAACAAATATCCACACAGCAAGCCCTCGAAGAATTGGCCATTTACGCAGATGATAACACACTAGCCATAGTGGGTAAACAGCTTCTGACTACAACTCCACTAGGCGCTTTCAAACGCCTTCGCAAGGCCTGTGCCAAAGGGAACGATTCTCTTTTCAAACATTACCTTAAAGAATGTACAGCGCTCTGCCACGAAGAACTTCCAAGCCTACCGACTCTGGCATTAAAAGTTGCTGCAAAAAACAAGCAGATAAAACTTTCCAAAGCCATAATAGATGAAAATATAAAAGAGTTTTGTAACACCAAAGAAGACTATGAAGCCCTTCGGTTTTTCATCTCAAACTGTATGGGAAGCGAAGAGGCTGTAACCTATCTTGTCGCCAAGGCAAAGAAGGAAAATCTCCCTATCCACCTTGCACACTGCAGTTTACAGATTCTAAAAGTCCTACAACTGTGGGCACCTGCCATTGTTGGGTTTAATAGCCTCCCAAAAACACCTTTTGACGATCTTATAAAAGCGATATATTTAGCAGGCAGTTTGCAAAATCTAGCGGGAAAAACCGGCTCCTGGCTACGTAACAAACTAGTCAAGCCAGGAAACAGTGATGTTACCAGCTTTGACCTTTCGACTACCATGGCGGAAAGCTACGGTCAGCTAACACAAGCAGCGGCAATGTCTCCCTCACTTCTCGTTCTTCGCAACTTTTTGAAGCCTCTACAAGAAAAGCTTGAGAAAAAAGACGTAACCATTACACCCTATTCCCTCCCTATATTAAACGCACTTGGGGATTCGCCTCTCCTACATCTCGGAATAAAGCAGGCATACTTGTCTGTCAAAAAAGACGGAATATATGGCGTCCCGCTAATAAAACACGGGTCCACCCTCTTTAGCAAAATTGCCTCGTTCAAAAAGTAAAAAAAATCCAGATCAATCGTATCTTCGAAGCCGCTAAGATCTCTCACTGCATTTAATCCTGGAAAATGCTAAGTTAAAATCAACTATTCAACCTTGATATTTGTACATAGCAAGTCGATTTTGAGTTTGATTTTTGTACATATTTAATAGAAAATGAGTTTGATATTTGTACATCTACTTAAAAAGTGAGAGTTTTATGAAAAGAACAATTGACTATTTTCTGTTAGAGTGGAAACAACGTAAAAAAAGAAAACCTCTTTTATTACGTGGAGCACGGCAGGTTGGAAAAACACATGCTCTCCGAGAACTTGGAAAAACCTTTCCACAGCTTATTGAAATTAATCTTGAAACAGATGCAACGGCCAGAAATATTATTGAAAAGGATATGGACCCCCACCGCATTGTCCAACACCTTTCCGAGTTATTTCAAACCTCAATCATCCCGGGCGAAACGCTACTCTTTTTTGATGAGATTCAAAACACACCTCAATGCATTCTAACGCTTCGCTATTTTTATGAATTAATGCCTGAGTTACACGTTGTCGCTGCAGGATCCCTTCTTGATTTTGCCATTGAACAGGTAGGCATTCCCGTTGGCCGAATCTCTTCACTCTATATGTACCCGTTATCTTTTTTAGAGTTTTTAGTTGCATCAGGGCATAAAAAATGGGCCGAACTTATAATGAATCATAAAGCGGATACGCTTTTCAATGAACCGGTCCATGAAAAATTACTCACACTTCTTGGTAAATACCTAGCAATTGGCGGCATGCCTGAATCCGTTAATGAATGGATTTCAACTAAAACATCCCGTGCATCAAAAACAGTACAATCAGACCTCTTGTTCACCTATCGACAAGACTTTGGAAAATATGCAAAAAAACATCAGATAAAATATCTTAATCTTATTTTTCAGAAGGCGATTGATCAGCTTAGCAAGAAATTTATGTACACTCGTATTGGCGAATACAAAAAAAGAGAACTTGAGCCTGCACTTGAATTACTAGAAATGGCGGGACTCTTATATCGCGTTGTTCGAACATCTGGGCAAGGAATACCCCTGGGAGCGCAAGCAGATCTAGATGATTTTAAGATAATATTCTTGGACGTAGGTCTCAGCCAGGCATTATTAAAACTTGATCTCTCCTCATGGCTTCTTAATCCCACAACTATGTTTGTTAATAAAGGGGAAATTGTTAAAGCCTTTGTCGGACAAGAGATTTTGGCCTATTCAGACCCAGTGGACAAAGAAGGCCTTTTCTATTGGCGTAGAGAGAACCGATCCAGCCAAGCAGAAGTTGATTATTTAGTTCAAATCTATGATCAGGTAGTTCCAATTGAAGTAAAAGCGGGCTTAAGCAAAAGAATTAAGAGTTTGCAAATCTTCCTAGACTCGCACACCAATTCTAAATATGGCTTACGTTTTACTGCGGAGAATTTTTCTATTTCTCAAACCATTCGCTCCTATCCACTTTATGCGGTTGCAAAACCCTTTTGTGATATGTCGGAAACCGTACAAAAAGCTCTCACTCATTTGGTGGAATAAATATGCCCCTTGGATTTTATAAACAGGCCATATATTGACAATCATTTCCCATTCCCAGTATGGTTGAGCCATAAAGGTTTTCTATAAAAATCGCACTCTTATCTGAAAGTGTTTATGCCTATTCAAAAATTTCAAAATCTCCGATTTATCTTTGGAGATAAAAGTCTTTCATGCGCTGGTGATGTTCTATTCAAAGTACCCAACCTCCATGAATTAGAATCGTATGAGCCCTTTAAAACCGTGCATGCAACCTTTCAAGCTCCCT
>CAYRPI010000084.1:0-1648 GCA_964426225.1 uncultured Candidatus Babeliaceae bacterium
ATTTGATGATGCGCATATTAAGGGCGGTCCAGGGGTTGCATCGTTGAATATTGCGGCTGAAAACTTGAAAGAGGCTGCTAAAGAGTGGGATAAAAATGTTCCCGTTGTAACGTATTGTTCTAATTATTGGTGTACAGCTAGTGGAGCAGCAGCAGTGGAGCTTAAGGGATTGGGCTTCAAAGAAGTTTGGGCATATGAAGGGGGCATGGCCGAGTGGTATCAGTTAAGTCAGAGCGATCCATCATTTGCTCTTGACGGACCGGCTCAGCTTGCTTATCTTAAGATGAAAGTTGTTGCACCTACGCATCGGGATGATCAAGTGCAAGTAATTGATGCTCAAAAGTTGCAAAAAATGATTAAACAAGCTACGCTCAACTAATAAATGGGTTAGAGCGTTGAAAGGCGGCATAGCCAAGTGGTAAGGCATCGGTCTGCAAAACCCTGATCCCCGGTTCGAATCCGGGTGCCGCCTCCAAAGCTTAAGTTTTTTTTCAGATTTTAATATGCTGTATTGACATGGTGTGCCGGGGTGGCGGAATAGGTAGACGCAAAGGACTTAAAATCCTTCGGCCGCTTGGCCGTGCCGGTTCGAGTCCGGCCCTCGGCACCAAATATTTTCCTCTAAAAATAAAAAAGTTTGACAAAAAAATATTCCTTAAATAGGGTACAGGATGTGCTTGTAAGGTTCCTGTCTGTTTTTGGTATATTGTGGAGGCGGTTGAATATCGCAAAGAAAACAAAAGATGCAGAGGAAAGATTATGAATAAGGCACAATTGGTAGAGCGGATGTCTAAGTCATCGAAGCTGTCAAAGACGGTCTGTAAAAAAGTCCTAGAAACATTTGTTGAAGTGGTTGGAAAATCGCTAAAGACTGGCAATAGTATTGTATTGACAGGATTTGGTACGTTTGCCGTTATGAAGCGTAAGGCACGTACAGGCGTCAACCCTGCAACAGGGAAGAAAATGGACATACCTGCAAAGAAGGTTGCAAAATTCCGTCCAGGACGAGCTCTGCGCGACATGGTTGCCTAGGTTTAGTTTAAGTGGTTTTAGAAGGGCGGCGGCTGCACATAAGGCAGGCGCCGCCCTTCTTTTTTGTCTGAAGGAGTAGTTGTTATGAAGCCAGTTCATGATTTATGGATTCAGATTAAGGGTTATTTTAAAGATTATCCCGATTGGGTAACGGAGGGTGTAGTAGCTCTTTTTTTGGGTTTGGTTGTGGGGTTTTTATTTAGAACGCTCGGGAAGTACGCTGTATTAGTCTTTACGACCTTACTTGTTGCCGGATTTGTTATGCATTATGCAGGTCTTGCAACGTTCCAGAGTGCGCCTTTAATTAAATTCTTTGGGATTAGTCGTATTCCTACAATGGGTGAAGCTGCTACGAGTTTTTTTGGATGGACAAGGTTACATTTAGTTGCAAGTGTTGGCGGAGTATTAGGCTTTATTTTAGGATGGACGTTGGGTCGGTAAGGAAAAGGTTTCTTCCGCATCGTCAAGTGTGATATATCTAGAAGAGAGTAATTATGGAATTACGACTTTCAGGGTTGAATCCTGTTCTAAAGGGAGTAGATAATGAGGCCACACGAAAAATATCGCGCGGATTTTCCGCTTTTGAGAGACTCAAAGATAGCTTACCTTGATAATG
>CAYRPI010000084.1:1658-5410 GCA_964426225.1 uncultured Candidatus Babeliaceae bacterium
AGAAGCCGCAACAGGTAATAGACGCAATTTCTAATTTTTATAGTCATGATAATGCTCCGGTACACCGTGGTTTTTATGAACTTGCAGAGCGCGCAACCGAACGGTATGAGTCGGTGCGTCAGAAGGTATGCAAGTACCTTTATGCTACGGATGCGTCGGAAATTGTTTTCACGCGGGGAACAACTGAGAGTATTAATGCAGTAGTTAATGCTTGGGGTAAAAAGAATTTAAAGGCGGGGGATGAGATTGTTCTAACAGAGGTCGAGCATCATTCGCAGTTAGTTCCCTGGCAGCAATTTGCCAGAGATCAAGGCTGTCTGCTTAAATTTATTCCCGTTACGTCCGATGGGATAGTTGATTACAGCGCAATATCATCCATCATAACTTTAAAGACTAAGATGGTCGCAGTTTCTGCAGGTTCTAATGTGGTAGGGGTTGCAACTAATCTTGACCCTATCCTTGCACGTGCCCGTGAGGTGGGAGCAGCTACTCTAGTGGATGCGGCACAGATGGCTCCTCGCGTGCGTTATAATGTTCAAAAAATGGGTTGTGACTTTTTTGTTTTCTCTGGACATAAGATGTTGGGCCCTACGGGCGTGGGTGTTTTGTATGTTAAGAAGGCTCGGCACAGCCAGATGCATCCATTTATGTTTGGAGGGAGCATGGTGCTCTCGGTAGATTGGTTTGAAAGTACGTGGCGTGAGATGCCCACTCTGTTAGAGGCTGGAACTCCACCTATTGCTCAGGTTGTGGGGCTTGGTGCTGCAATTGATTATCTTGAGCAGGTGGACTTTGGGTGGTTGGAAAAACATGAGGCATTTTTAAGTGCGCGACTTTTAGATGGAATTGCAACGTTGCCAGGTGTAAGAATTTTGGGGCCTGTTGATAAGCTCCGTCAAGTTGGACATTTAGTTAGCTTTGTGGTGAAAGGTATGCATGCACATGATGTAGCAGCGTATTTGGACCAGTTTAAGGTGGCGGTTCGTGCGGGGCATCATTGCGCCCAGCCGTTGCATAATAAATTGGGGGTTCCGGGATCGGTTCGCGCCTCTTTTTATCTTTATAACAACGAGCATGATGTTGACCTTTTGGTAGAGGCTATTCAAAAATTGTTTGAGTAAGTTTTATTTCAATAGGGGAATGGATTATGTTTTCTTGTGTAAAGAGGTGGAAAATATCTGGAGTGGTAGGTTTTGTTCTGTTGGCACCATGTTTTTTTGAGGCCCAGGATGCTTCTCAAGGGTTGGGAACGCGGGCTCCTCGTCCGCCGAGCCTTTTAAATATGCCTTTTGCACTCTATCCACTCCCCTATATTATTAATGCGGTTCGCAAAGTATATGCTCCTGTGGGTGAGTTTGATAACCTTACGGTGAATGAACTTGCGAGGTTGACCGATTTAACGGTTTCTGGAATCGCTGATTTTTCTGTGGCGAGTTTTTATCTTCCAATTGCTGCGGTGGCTCCAACAACAAATTTGTCGGAGGGGGTGCCTTATGTGTATGATGGTGTTAGAGGTAAATGGCTTTCGATAGACCGGCAGATGGTCTGGGCTGCTTTGGATGGGGCAGTTACCAATGCGTATTTAAGAACTTTTGATGGAATATCAACTCATGCGACAGGGTATAATGTTTTAGCTCCTGCTACCATCACGGGCATAACGGTAGCGTCAAATGGTAATACCTGGTTGGTTGCCAGTGTGGGTGGAGATTTTGTTACACTTAGTGCGGCTTTAGCTAGTCCTAGTGTGGTTGACGGAGATACTATTTTAATCGCTCCAGAGACTTTTACAACGCTTGCGCAGATAAATGTGAATAAGTCGGTTACTGTTCGTGGATGTGGAACGGGTGCGATTATTCAAACGGCTGGAGCGGCGGGAGATCCGGATTTTCTTTTGCTTGTAACCGTGGGGAATGTAGTTGTTGAAAATTTGACCCTTAAACAGCGCAAGAACCCTAATTCATCTATTGCGAGTGCTATACAAATTAATGCTCCTGCGGCGACGGGAATTATTATAGATGGAGTGACTGTTGAGACCATGGAGTTTGGGATTGCTGTGACCGCAGCAGAATGGTCTATTGAAAATTGTGAGCTGCGGTACGAGGGCCCTTTGGGGAATAATAATCGGTTAATTGCGATATATGGAAATAATGGAAACAGTAGGATTATAAATAATCGGTTTTTCCCTAGTGTAGATCCTGCTCCAGGGAGAACGATATTCTGCCTCGTGTCGAATGGGCCTCATAGTGGGTCGATTCTTATGGATAACAATGTGCAGGCAGGCTTAGGAAATTTGAGGCAGTTTATGATACAGGATACCTTTGTTGGGCCTCTGGGAGGGTTGCAATTTTATATCAGTAACAATAGTTATCAGGATTATCTAGGTGGGATAATTTTTTACGATGGTGCTGGGATGTTGAATTTATTTTCTTCTATTGTAATTGTAAACAACCAAGCTCTAAATGCTTCAGGGAAGGGGTTAATAACTCTAGATGGGTTTGGAGGTCCGGGCCTTAATCCTGGTTCAACGGCATGGGTTTTTTCAGGTAATACGTTGACTAATCCTGGTGTGACGGCTTTTGGCTTTGCGGATGCAACCGGGACTTCAGGGTTGATAGGTTATAGCACGTCTGTTTTTGCGCCACAATCTATATCGTATTCAACCGTCGTTCCGTTACCTCCATCTCAAAGCCCACGTTTTATGGTGCAAGTGCGTAAGAATGGATGCCCTACTGTTTTGGCATCGTTGCCAATTTATACGTTTTCTGGTTCAACGAGGACTTTAAATGTGGATGTAGAGGAAGGGGATTGGATACAGATTTATCTTAGTGGTACGGCCTATATGCCGACGGCGGGAGTCGAATTTGCCTATCGGCCTGTATAATGAAGATTATGTGAAGGTGGATGGAGGGGATGGAGGGGATATGGTTGCAGCAAAAACAAAAATTATTTTGGGTCTTTTAGCAGTTGAATTTTCAGGATGTAGCGCCTGGTATTTACTCAGCGATGGTGGAATTCGGGAACAACTTGCTTTAAAGCGTGAGTGTACGGCAGTTGAACGTAAGATTGCAGACGCAAAGTGTGAGATTGAGCATATAAAAAAGGATCTTGCCCTGTGGAAAGAAGATCCTTTTTATATTGAGCAGTATGCCCGGGAAAAGCTTGCTATGAGCAAGCCAGATGATGAACTGTTTGTGTACTAGAGCGTTGTAAAAAATAGTAGTTAAAAGAGACTCACCAGCCTTGTTTGTAAGTGGGGGGGACAAGACTGGTGAATCTAGGGGACTTGATAATTTAAATCAGGACCCTTGTAGTTTGAAATTTTTTCATTCGGGCATTCGTTCTCAGGTGGACCATTGTAGAGTACCTATTACTTTTGATGTGGTGATCTCTTGGCTGTTGATTATAGAAAGCCCTAATGAAAAAATTGATAATTTTTTGCCGAGGAATTATTCCTCTAAATTATTTTTCAGGTTTCAGGATTAAATCTTGATTAAATCCTGCTCGAGATTCTTTTCCCAGGGGCAACCCCCCGGATTAAAGAATTTATCTGTTTTTTATATATATTCATATATATCATTTTATACTAAAAATATATAATAGCAAGTTTTTGTTTATATATATTTACAGATAGGGTTGGGTGTGGTACGGTGTGGGCAAGTTGTGAAGGCGGAAGAATATCATAGAAAAGAAAGGGATAAGCCTGTGAAATATCAATTGAAGCTTTTGGGATATGTGTTTAATTCATTGGAGCC
>CAYRPI010000085.1:0-5375 GCA_964426225.1 uncultured Candidatus Babeliaceae bacterium
GTTGAATATGGTCAGGTACATGAGAAATTGCGGCAAGAAAGACGAATGATTAATGTAGAGAGAACTAATTTTAGAATGTATGAGCATGCGGGCGATCCTATTGATTTAGTGACGCTGGATTTGTCGTTTATCTCTCTGTTAAAAGTATTAGACACCGTCAATTCGTTATTAAAACCGGGTGGGCAGCTAATAACTCTTATTAAGCCACAGTTTGAGGCTGAAAAGGGGCAGGTGCCGGATGGTGGCGTTATTAAAGATGCGGTATTGCGTGATCAGATAGTGCAACATGTGGTTAATGGAATTGTGAGTGCAGGTTATTCCTGTTCTGGGCTTATTCCATCACCCATTACAGGGGCTGATGGAAATGTTGAATATTTGGCTCGTTTTGTGAAAAATTAGCGTCAGGATTAAACAGGATAGTAGATTTCTACTGCATCTCATGGTACCTTAAACAGTATCTTAATTAGATAAAGGCGCCCGTAGCTCAGCTGGATAGAGCGTTGGATTCCGAATCCAAAGGTCGCAGGTTCGACCCCTGCCGGGCGCACCACCAGGGCGCGGCCCTGGACCCGTTTCCTTTTACCCCTTTTTTATTTTCGATGCTATTCAACTTTCTCTTAAACAGAATTGACTTTTTCTTGACAGATGATAATATATTACAGAGTATCGCTGCGATAGCGAACATCTTTTTGTTTTTGAATTTTGATTAAGTTAAATGGAGTTTTATTGTGAACATAGTTTTTAAATCGTTGAGATATCTGTGTCTTGGATTAGTTTTTTCTTTTGTTTTACTCCAATCCTATCACATCGAATCTAGCCCCAGTTTTAGTGTGGGCATAGGGTGTGGTTCATATGGAGGTTGTGGAAGTTGCCATCATCACCATCACCATCATTGTTGTTCCGATGATTTTGGCTGTGGTTTTGGACCTGAGATAGGTTTTGGAGTTGGATTTCCGTTAATGCCGGCACGGCCCGTCCGATATCAGGTAACAACAACAAAATACAAAAAAAAGCATAAGAGGTGTGAATGTTGCGGGCATAAAAAATCTCGGAAGATTAAAACCGTTAGTGTTGTAGAGCCCTGTTTTCCGATTCCTTCAATAGGGTTTGGTATAAACTTTCCGCTTTTTTAAAGGTTAGCAGAAGATTGTTAACTTTAAGCTTGACAACTATAATTTAATCTGGCAATTTAATTATAGTTGCATTTGTTATATTGTAAATAAATGAAAAGAGAAAAAATGGAAAATAAGCGTTACTTTTTACTGGGTATTTTGGCATTAGGATGTGTGCAAGGTGCCTTTGGAATGGAATCAGTCGGTGGTGGAAATCAGCCTAATAATAATCAACCTAACGGAAATCAGTCTAACAGTCAGATGCTACCGCTTGCTTTTAATGCTCCTCAGAAGATTACCACGCTTCAAGACGAGGCGGTTAGTCTTTTTACAGTTAACTTAGTACATGGCTGTATTGTTAAGATTACTGTATCCTCTGTTGCTACGAGTTCAACTTTGCAATCTGTGGGGAGTGTAGGGGCTACGCAAAGTCTTCCGCTAGTTGTTAATGAGGTGGTGAACCATCAGCTCATTGCTCCCCCAGGGACTAGTTTAAATCAGATAATTGAGGCGATTGCTCAGTTTTCACGCAAAACTATAAATGGGTTGCCTGCAGGGATTTCTGTTCCACAGATAGCATGGAGTCTATTGCAGCTTATAGGCTCTAATCCTTTGCTCCAGAATTAGAAAACGTAATTTGTTGTATTGTAAATAAAATGAAAAGAGAAAAAATGAAAAATAAACATTATCTTTTATTGGGTATTTTGGCATTTGTATGTGCGCAGAATTCTTTTGGAATGGTTAAATATTCTTTTGAAACGCTTGAATTACCAGGTAATCAGACTAATAATAACCGGTCAAACGGATCTCTGTTGCCATTAGCTTTTACCACTTCTCAAAAACTTGAAACGACTGTGGCAGAGACACTTAAAGAGGTTAAGCGAGTCGAATTGCCTTATGGTTGCTGGGGTAAGGTTACTATAACTTTTGTTAAATCGACTTCAAAACTTGAGTTTATGAATGGTGAATCTTCTTGTCCGCCTATTGTAGAGAGTATGGATAGGCTTGATCCAGAACTTTTCTATCCTCAGACTATTACTCTTAATCAGCTAGGAGAGGCCATTCGTCAGTTTTCGAATTATCTTTTATTGTTGCAGGCTCAAAATTAGTAAGAGTAATAATTAGCTTTTATTATCACCCCAGGGACAAAAACAATCTGTCCCAGGGGTGATTTTTTTTATAGATTAATTTTCTAAGAAATCATCTCTTGTTATTCAGATTCTCCATAGTGTAAGTTGCTTTTGTAGGCTTAAAAACTATTAGGAGAGTAGGAGTATGGATGATTTAAAAGACCTTTTAGAGCTTTGGGTTTTAAAAGGGATAATTTCGCCTGAGCAGGCTGCTAAGATGTTGGCAGATTTAGATGTACAGGGAGGGGGCACTTCGAGCGATAAAGCAGAACCAGTAGTTTCAGAAGTAGGGGTAGAAGTTGCAGATGTTTATGAGCCTGAGTTCATATCAGATGTCTTGCCAGAAGTTGCGGATGCTATTCCAGAAAAAAAGATTTCTGTAGGCCAAAGATCGGCGAGTGTTATAAGATTTTTTTTAATTTTTGGCGCAATTCTGCTGGGAGTAGGAACAATCCTTTTTGTTGCGTCCCATTGGGGTGGTTTTCATAGACTTATTAAGATTGCTATTGCGGCTACATGCACTCTTACAGCACTTTCGGCTGGGTTTTTACTTCGTTCAGAACGGTTTAGTCGACCTCGAACGAGTGATGCTGTTTTTTTTGTTACAACACTTCTTTTTGGAGCAACGATCCATTTAATTGCCCAACTTTATAATATGGGGCTGCCACAACAATGGTTTATGCTCTTTTGGGCTTTAGCAATTATTCCGCTGGTTTATACGGTTGCATCTACCGCTATGGCGTTAACGGTCTCCGTACTGTGGTTTATAGCGCATTCTCTTTTTGTCAAAAGTGCGGTTGGTAGTTGGTTTGGATTTATTTTTGGGGGGAGTTTCTCTTTCAGCCTTTTTGAGTATGGACTCTGCTTTATAATACTAGGGGCTTTCTTTTTCTTGATAAGTGTTGTGCATTCTTATTATCCACGGTTAGAAAAGCTCGCCCGAGTGTATCGTCGAGTGGGTTTGTGGGTAGGGATTCCGGCTCTGTTTACAGTGGTAAGGCTTAGGGAACATGATTGGGTTTATTCAGTTCCTGATGTTAAATATGGCCATCCTGTATTTTTGTTTCTTGGGTTTATGGTAGGCATTGGACTTTTGTGCTTTGTGTGGATAGGTCTAAAACGGTTAAAGGAGTCTTTCCAAAATCTTGTTTTAGGTTCTCTAACTCTTGCCGCTATGCTTCTTGCTTTTGTGGCGCTTCTTTATCCAGCTTATTCTCTTCACTACGTATTTTTGTTTAATCTGATCTGGATAGCGCTCTCTGTATTCATTATTGTGCGGGGTTTACGGTCTGAAAGTTATGGCTCCATAGCGCTGGGTATTCTGGCCTTTGTGTCCGTTGTATTAGGACGATTGGGAGGGTTGAATTCCTTGCCTCCGATGTTGGTTTTGGGGGTTTTGTGTTTTAGCCTGGGAGCATTTAATTCTGTTAGTAGTAGATTGCAGAAAGTAGCCCAGCTCGTTCGATGGTGGGGAATTTATCTGGCGACCATTGTCGTCTTTCTGTTGTCATTTGAGTGGATTGTTGTTGGTAATATTCACCATGTGTATTCTTTTTTGTTTCCAGAAGATTTTATAGGGGCTTTTTACGCAGTATTTCTATTGGCGGCGGCTGCTTTGGGGATTCTGGCTCCGTTCTTTATCACACGGCTATCCGCTAAAAAGAGTGTAGTAGATTCCAGTATCGCGGCTCTGTTATTGGGATGTGCAGCCGTATTGTTTTTTTATCATCCTTTAAATCAACATCTGTTTGTGATGTTTTTTAATACCATGGTAGCCCTAATCTGTTTGGTGATCATGAGTGATGGGGTGAGGCTTTCCAATGTGTGGCGCATGAGTGGTGGATTTGTGGGCTTAATTCTTTTGGCGGTTAGTCATATAGATGTCTATAGTTCTCCAACGCAGTGGTGGGCACTTGTGCTTGCTTTAGGAATTTTCTTTTTTATGAGCGGCCAGTGGATCTCTTGTAACGCAGTTTTTGCACCGCTAGCACATTATTATCGGTTAGGCGGAGCGGGCACTATACTAGTAGGGCTTTATCTGCTCTCTTTTGAATCGCTTGTGCAGCAGGTTGATATCTCAAGCCTTTCATTTATAACAATTTTTTACTTTGGTTTTGTAGCGGTGCTTGCGCTAGGGGGTGCTCTATGGTCTCTATGCGTCAAAAAGTGTAGAGCTCTGAAATCGGGCATTCTCACTGCAATTTTGAGTGTGTTAGGAATTTTGTTTTCTGCCTCTGTTTTCTTTAATCTGCTCTCTGGTGTTGTATTGGCCAACTTAATTTGTGCCGTTGTTGCAGGGATTTTGGTATGGCAGGGGTTAAAGAATCAGTCCCATGGATTATTGGCGGGCGGATTTTCTTTGGTTGCGGTATTAGCGTTTGGACGCATAGTTGAAAAGGACGCATTGCAGGCGTTGGGCGCCTTCTTGTGTTTTGCACTTGTTTTGAGCGTGGGTCTTGTGTTGTTGGGTCGATGGATTTCTTTGCGTCCAGGTATAGCGGAAAGTCTGCGTAATTACCGCATAATAGGGCTGGCGGTGGGGCTGTGTACGCTTTATCTCTGGACCTTCAGAGGCGTCGCATTAGACCTTTATGATAGTAAGATGTTCTGGGTAGAGCCTATGCATCCTTCTTTCTGGTCGTTAGGGCTTGTATTTGCGTTTTATCTGGGTTTTGTAATTTTTCTAGTGGCGCCACTTCTAGTTGCAAAGTTTCGTGAAATTAAATATTCGTGGGAGTCCCTTTTTGAGACTTTAATAGCTCTGGTGGCAACCGTTGTAGCGACGGTATTTTTCATGCGACCTTTAATGGGAGCGACAGCAGGAATAAGTACGCTTATGCTCTTGTGGAATGTTGTTTTTGCTAATCTTTTAATTTTTGCTGCGGCGATTTTACTTATGGTTACGGGGGTTCATCGTGAAGCTATGGAACGTATTAATCTTGGTATGTTTCTGCTGGTCCTTGTAGCGGTGAGCAGATACTTTGATATTTTGTGGAACTTGGTTTCGAAGTCGCTTTTCTTTATGTTGGGTGGACTATTGCTGTTGGTGTGCGGTTCGATTTTAGAGTGGCAGCGGCGTGCATTAAAAGAAGCGTTTGCTCGATCTGATCAAAATGTAGCTCTGAAATAGGAG
>CAYRPI010000086.1:0-2955 GCA_964426225.1 uncultured Candidatus Babeliaceae bacterium
CACAAGCCTATTAAATAAGAAAGAATGCTTATGAAATTATTTAACACACTCTGTAGTGCACTCTTGCTTGTAGGTGCGGCTGAAACAAGCTATGCAAGCAATTTAAGCTCCAAAACAGAAATCGGCACGGTACTAAAAAACTGCAAACCTTCTACACTTTGGTTCCCTCGTACAGGCGTCAACCCTGTAACAGGGAAGAAAATGGACATCCCTGCTAAAAAAGTTGCAAAATTTCGCCCGGGCTGCCTATTCAACAACTACCCAACCCCGCCTTTTAATCTCTCCCTGCTTTTCTACGGCGCTGTTCCAATTAAGGGAAATGAACTCATGTGGGCAGTGGCCGAGAACAACTTAGAGGACGTAAAGAAATGGTGTTCTGGTGTCAAAAACATCGATAATGTAAGCGCTGCAGGCATCAATCCACTTCAACTCGCCGCCCGCAATGGATTTTTGGAAATCGTAAAATTCTTGATCGAAGAAAAAGGGGCACAAATCGATTTTCAAAAAAATGTTGACGACAGAACTCCACTCTCCTGGGCATGTACGAGGCACAACGCAATCGCACAATATCTCATAGAGAAGGGAGCCGATGCTCTAAAGACGAATGGTTGGTGGGCCCCTATAAAAGAAGCAGTAGAATTCGGTTCACTTGATACAGTAA
The DNA here is from genome assembly GCA_964426225.1 of uncultured Candidatus Babeliaceae bacterium. Classification (GTDB taxonomy): domain Bacteria; phylum Babelota; class Babeliae; order Babelales; family Babelaceae; genus UBA12395. Next base: position 662 of record CAYRPI010000086.1, read on the forward strand.
AGCTTCTCATAGAAAAAGCAAAGGTACCTGTAAGTCAAAAATTACTCCATAAAGCGTGCTTTAGTGGAAGAATAAAGATTATAGAATACTTACTTCAAAAAGGAGCAAAGGCCAACCAACCGAACAACAAGGGATTCACACCGATCGATACCGCAAAAAATTGCTACAGAAACGATAAAGTTGCGCCAATGCTTGAGCTTTTGAAAAAATACACAAATTAAAAAACCGAAAAACATTCACAAGCCTATTAAATAAGAAAGAATGCTTATGAAATTATTTAACACACTCTGTATTACGCTCTTGTTTATGGGAACAGTTGGAATCTGCTCTGCAAGCAATGGTTGTTCAAAAGAAAAACAAAGTGAGCTCGATAAATTGATCCAAGAAGAAAAGGCCCTAGAAAAAAAACTAGAATTCACAGAGTTGTTTTTTGACTATCTTTCTAAGAATTACTCTCCTGATCAGGTTAACTTTATTCGAGGAGTAATCTTTGGAGATCCTTATGAATGGAATCGTGGATGGGGGGAATTTGACATCGAATACAGGTACGAGCGCGGCTTTAAAAAAGAATGGGGACGGGTTGACGAAACACTCTTCAACACAGCTGCTATAAACCAACAAGAAAAACCCAAAAGTCCAAAAATCAACCCCTATTCTTCACTTGCTAGCTGGATCAAAACGTTAAAACTGGCTCAGAAAAAATACCCAAAGCCATCAACAACCATGTTAGAAAAGCTGGCCCAGGACGAGCAAAATCAGAGCGAGCAAAATAAAGAATAGCCACTCCATAGATCAAACACACCACGCACTACAAAACAAAAAGGTTGAATTTATGATATTTTATAGCCCCGTATTTTTCGCTCTTGCGCTTGCAGGAGTGGGAACAATGCAGCATGTAAAAAATTGGCAAAATATTAACAAGGCAATTCTCAAGAGCCATCGGCTCAAACTTCTTCCTAGCAACCCTTCAGTTCCCACCCCTGTTACTCACTACTGGCGCAAGGACCTCCCTTATGAGGGCAATGAGCTTTATTGGGCGATCGCCAAGAGTGATCTGGAGGGAGTAAAAAAATGGAGCGCGCTGGTTAAAAATATAAATTGGGACATGCCCAACACCGTAAATCCCCTTACTCTTGCCTGTGAAGCCGGCAATCTAGAAATCGTAAAATATCTTGTCGAAGTATGTGGAGCCGCCGTCAATGACCATGCATCCTACTCTTCCTGCCTAACCTGGGCTCACATTCATGGGAATTATAACATAATTAAATACCTCCTTGAAAAGGGCGCAAGCCCAAACGCACAAACCTGGCTTCCTACCAAAGACTCTCCGGCAAAAATGGAGCTTTATTGGGCAATCGCCACTGGCAATCTAGAAGCCGTAAAAAAGTGGCCCAAGCCCAATATTTTTATAAATATAAACGCACCATTTGAAAACGACTATGGAAATACAACACGCTGCAATCCACTCCAACTTGCATGCAAACTCGGCTACTATGATATTGTAAAAGTTTTGATTAAACAGCATGGAGCCAGTGTCAACTATCAAAATAAAGTTGGCAAGAACCCCCTAACCATCGCGTATAACTGCAATCATGCCAAAATAGTACAATATCTTCTCAAGAGGGGTGCAAAGCCCGGTAAAAACAGTCCTGTTTCCCTTCATACTGCGGCAGAAGTTGGCTCTACCCTCTACCTTATAGACTCTCTTCTCAAAGCTGGTTTTCCCATCAACGCACAGGATAAGTTGCGTAATACCCCCCTGCATTATGCATGCCTTTACGGCAACATAAAAGGGGTTAAATTTTTACTCGAAAACAACGCCCGAGTCGACCTCAAAAACAAATATGGTAAAACCCCTCTGGATCTGACAAAGGAAAAATGTTGTGATGAAGAACAAAGAGAGCCTATCATTGCACTTCTCATGAAGAAAGTAAACCAGAACAAGAACTAAAAAGAATAGCCACTCCATCGATCAAGCACTCCAAACAGAGTTGACCGATTGAAGATTGGATTTTCAATCGGTCAGCTCTGTTTTCAAGAATTCTTAAATCCGTTAAACCCGAAGCTCCAAAAACACAAACGTTTCATCTTCCCCAACATAAACAAAACCCATAGACCTATAAAGATTTTGAGCGGGATAGTTAGAAAGCCGAGTAAGAATCTCAATAACCTTCGCGCCTTTCTTTGTGAGAGCATCAATAGCTTTTGTTATAAGCTGCCGCGCTATCCCCCGTGATCTAAAGCGCTCATCCACCGCTAAATAAGTAATATGCCCAATCTTCTCAGCAGGATCC
>CAYRPI010000086.1:2965-3500 GCA_964426225.1 uncultured Candidatus Babeliaceae bacterium
CCGCATAAGACAACTGACCTCTCCTGACAACACCCGCATGAAATAAGCGATAAACGCGTACGTCCCACCATCTGAACGATAGACGGTCCACTCCATCGCCTCGGGGCGGCTGGCATAAACCGGATCCCCCACTTTATTAAGATTCTCCTCAAAGGCCTTTAATCCACCTTCAAGGTCTCGATCATCCAACCAATACCAATTTTGCCTAAAAAGCTGAATCAATGCAGCTCTATCTTTTTTAGGTTCATAAGGCTTAAGGCTACCGCCCTGCCCCTTCCACCAATAAAGGCTTCCCAACAACCCAAGGGCAAGAATCACACTCCCCAGTATTAAACTCTTTTTTCTCATTTGCATCTGCGTAACTTTCATTTTTACAAACCGTTTTCTCACACTACAAAAATATCACATACCCTATTGTACTATGCAAGAGACTGCTTTCAAAAATTGAAACAATGTCACACATCCTTTTTCTTCAACAATGTCCCCGCAGTTTTCCAACTCACAACCTCAGCCTGCGTTCGACTCTGATTCTCAT
>CAYRPI010000086.1:3510-5273 GCA_964426225.1 uncultured Candidatus Babeliaceae bacterium
AAAAAAGTCGGATACAATCGTCTGCCCCGCCTTTATTTCCACAGGAACAGGATGTGGGGATGCATCGATAATGCAATCCACCTCATGCCCCCGCTGGTCGCGCCAGAAATAGAGCCCCGGTTGCTGGTCAGCATTGTACCGCTGCTTTAACAGATCTGCAATTATAAGCGACTCCACCAGACCTCCGCGCAAGTAGTGATCTGAAAATTCTTCTGCAGAACGTATCTTAAGCAGAGAGCATGCAACCCCTGTATCCACAAAATAGAGTTTAGGAGCCTTAATAAGACGCTTACCAAAATTTTTAAAATAAGGATGCAACAAAAAAATCACATAACTAGCCTCTAACAATGAAAGCCACGCCTTCGCCGTAGTATGGCTAATTCCACAATCGTTTCCCAACGACGTCAAATTAAGCACCTGTCCTATTCTTCCGGCACACAACCGCATAAATTTTTGGAAGGTATTTAAATCTGCAACATTTTTAACCTGACGAACGTCCCGCTCCACATACAATCGCAAATAGTTACTATAGAGACGCTCTACAGACATTCTTTCTGCATGCGCCTTAGGATAAAATCCCTTATGCACCAACGTTTCTATTTTATCGGGAAGCAAGAATGCGCTCTGCAATTCGCTCAAGGAAAGAGGAAGAAGCGTCAATACTGCCATTCTCCCCGCCAACGTCTGTGTAATCGCCTCATCAACTAAAAAATTCTGAGACCCCGTTACAATAAAAAATCCTTTCTTCTTTTCACGATCCACTACCGTCTGCATATAAGAGAAAAGCTCTGGAACATGTTGGATCTCGTCTAAAATAAGCCCAGACTCTGTTGGATAGTCTGCTAAAAATTTTCTTGGATCTTCTGAAGCGAAAGTACGAATATCCAAATCTTCTAAAGAAACATATTTATGATTTGGGAAAACCATCTGTGCAAGAGTAGTTTTCCCCGATTGCCGTGGCCCAACTATGGCTATAACGGGATATTCTTGAGAAGCTTCCTCTAACTGACCCTGTAGTTCGCGTTTTATAAACATAAAAACCCCCCACTTAATTATAAAAAAATTCTGACCGATTGCAAATCCAATCTTCAATCTGTCAGAATAATAACATGTTAATGGAAGAAAAAACTAGAAAAAGATACGTCTTTGTTAAACCGAGCTATAAATAGACAACTCACCACGAACAAAGTGAAAATCACTCCGCATCAAAATAACGGATCTTACGAAGTAATAACCCACACGGTGGTGCTGTTTGAAAAAAATGGCGAGGTTGCCGATCCTTAAGTGCTATACTAATTTCATCTACAGACCGCTTGGGCGTAGATGAAATTCTAAGCGCAGACCCGACCATACGCCGTACCATGCGATATAAAAAACGCTTTCCCTTAACCACAACACGTAACGCGTTGTACCGAGGAAGTTTTTCTAAAACAACCGCATCTACCTTGCAAATCGGGTTTTTAGTTTCCGATTCTTCTGTGCAGAAAGTCCAAAAATCATGCTCTCCCACAAATAACTGGAGAGCCTGATCAAACTTCTGCACGTCAAATGAAAAGGGATGCCGATACCCATAACGGGCCACAAAAGATAAGGGCTTTTTAGTAAAAATATGATAATAATAGACCTTTTCTATCACCCTATGATGGGGATGAAAATCGTGCTGTGACGGCTGTAATGATCTTATTAGGATATCAGGTGGCAAAGAAGCATTTTATGCGTGTTTTATCCTAGCAGCATCAATGTCCAATGGAGACAAAACAAGC
>CAYRPI010000087.1:0-2703 GCA_964426225.1 uncultured Candidatus Babeliaceae bacterium
ACCTCAATATCACAGTTATTACAACTTCCCGTAGAAAGATGAAATACCCAAGGTGATTTTAGTAATGCTTTTAGTTTGACACTCATAAGCCCCTACTTGCTAAAATTACTGCTAAACGTTGGAAAAACCTGCGCAAAACTGATTCTGTGTCCAAACAAGAAGCAGATGAAAAAATAGCAGATGCTAAAGCAAAAGAAGCGACACTTGCTTCTGCAAAAGCTAATCGTGATCGTTTGTACGAGCTTTCTATGTTCAAGACCGTAAGAGCACCGTTTGATGGTATAATCTACGCACGGCTGCTAGATGTGGGTATGTTGGTAAATGCTGGTAACAATCCAGGGATGCCATTGTTTCGTATTGTGCAAGCGAATGTTTTACGTGTTTATGTCAAAGTGCCACAAAATGCTTCTGCGCGTATTGTGAGTGGTATTCATGCGGAAGTACATTTTGTCGAACATCCTGGTGAGGTGTATAAAGCTGACTTGTGTCATATAGCAAAAAACCTAGACCAATCGACCCGCACTATGTTGACAGAATTTCTTATAAATAACACAGATGGAAAACTTTTTGCCGGAGGCTATGCTGAGGTGCATATTAAATTACCATCTGCTTTGCGTCTGCGTTTGCCAGTTAACACGCTTATTTTTCGTGCGGCCGGATTGCAAGTTGCTACAGTAGTAGCAGGGAAAGTTGTGCTCAAAAATATCGTGCTTGGACGGGATTTTGGTGATGAAGTAGAAATAAACTACGGTCTTTCGCCTGACGATGTTGTTATTGTAAACCCTCCTGATTCGTTGAAAAATGGGCAGCAAGTAAGTGTGAATTAAAATATGAATAGATATATTTTATCTTTTGGGTTGGCGGCTTTGTGTATAGTGCTTACTTCCTCTTGTTCGCTTGAGCCTGCATCTAAACATCCAAAAGTGGATATACCACAAACGTATAAGGAAAATGGGGAAAAGTCGCATCGTGGTGACGCAAAAGTAGCAAATAATTAATGCGGCGCGGGGTGTGGAATCTAGGAATGGCGGGTGTGCCGCCTTCTGCGGCAAAAAGTTGCTCGGCAGCATCAATTTTGATTTCTCCGTCGTCTTATAATGATTTTCTTTCAGGTGCTTATTTATCCTATGAGATTGACATATGGGGAAAGGTGCGCAACATGGTAAAGTCTGTCACCCTACAGGCAAAAGCTAGTGCAGCAGATTTGGCATTTATGGATGTGAGTTTACATGCGGAACTTGCTATGGATTATTTTGCGTTGCGTGGAGATGATGCATCGCAGATTGTGTTAGACAAAATTGTAGACATCTACGAAAAGGAATTACGGCTTATCAGAGCGCAGTACGCCGGAGGTATAGCAGCGGAAGCAGATGTTGAACATGCAAAAATAAAATTGCAAAATGCTAAAACACAGTCTGCTGATATGCACATCAAACGTGCTCAACTTGAGCACGCTATTGCTGTGCTTATTGGCGAAGTGCCATCAGGGTTCAGTATTGAAGCTAAAAAAACGCTGACGAATATTCCCACGCCAGAGGTTCCAGTTATCCCATCGACATTGCTTGAACAGCGACCAGATGTTGCAGCGTCCTGCCTGCGGGTGGAAGCTGCCAATGCCAACATTGGGATAGCACGGGCTGCCTATTTTCCTGATTTCACATTTAATGCCTCTATTGGTGTTGAAACCAGTTTGCTGAAAAAACTAATATCTAGCCCAAGCCTTTTTTGGTCATTTGGGCCTTTAGCCTCGATGCCTTTATTTGATGGCGGAAGAATCAAAGCACTAAATAAACAAGCACGTGCGGCATACGACGAAGCAGTTGCCAATTATCGCCAAACTGTTCTCACAGCTTTTCAAGAAGTAGAAGATAATTTAGTTGCGACTCGTCAACTTGAGCGGGAAGACAAGGCTCAGAAAGTGGCGCTGAGAGCAGCACAGCGTATACTTGCCCAAGCCATACATCGCTATCAGGGCGGTATTACGACTCCAATTGAAGTAATTGCTGCACAAAATGCGGAGTTGCAGTCTGAGATAACATCAATCAACATCACCACAAGTCGTCTAACTACAAGCGTACTGCTCGTCAAGGCACTTGGGGGAGGTTGGTGGTTGCAGGCTGACAAAAAAACCTCTCGTTAGTTTACTTCGCACCCGAATCTTTCGTTACCGTTGCTTCCTTCCGGATCTGGCGGGGTTGGCAAAATATCGTTGCAAAAGAACCAACAAGAGGCGAGAGTGATTCTAACCAAGTTTGTCTAAAGCATCAATTTTTTTCTTCAGATTGTATAGGCTCATATTACAATAAAAAATTAAATTGTATTTTTAGTTATGTTTTTTGTTCCATTTGCAGCCTCATTTTATTTTGGTTAAAGATGCGCTAAACGCCATTATCTAAAGCAAAAGCACATTTGATGGTGGCTCGTAGGTAGCTTTGTAAGATTTGATAAAAAGGGAGTATCGCTGAACGCCTTGATTCTATTGGTGCCGGCAAGGGGACTCGAACCTCTGGCCTACTGATTACGAATCGGTCAATATAGCCATTTCACATCGTTTCAGGATGTTTCTAAAACATTCAACCAAATATTGTTTTACCTTGCAATTTAAGGCTTTTTCTTATATTGTTGCGTTCATATTGTTTCACAATGTTTCTTGTATTGCAACCTCTTTAGGGGAACCACGAGAGGAACCACAAAAGAAAAACC
>CAYRPI010000087.1:2713-3049 GCA_964426225.1 uncultured Candidatus Babeliaceae bacterium
GCGCCAAGTAGTTGAAGTCTAGCTTATCCTGCTGGTGGAAGTCCAGTTGCAGAAGGGGAACCGATCCCACTGCGTAGCGAGTCTTGCATGCATACTGAAGGTAACGACAGGCATGAAGCGTAGACAGCGAAATCGGCGAGCCGAAATCCTGATCGCAAAGGGTGAACGTACTAGCCTCGAAATACTCTACATTGTGAGAGCAGATGGACTTCGTGGTCCAGTAAGCAACAGATAATTTGCAGAACTAAATCGGGTATTGCAAATAATCTCTCTCCGGGGTCTTGGGCGTCAGCGAGCTGATAGAGATGAGTTTAGGAACTTGGGAAGTCCATAAGT
>CAYRPI010000087.1:3059-5273 GCA_964426225.1 uncultured Candidatus Babeliaceae bacterium
TCTCTACAAGGATGTAGTAGGCGAAGTACAAGCGGCTTGAAACCGTAAGGCTTTGAGGATGGATTTATGGATGGCGGAGTCAGCTGTAGTAGCGATGAAGCGAGTAATGATCGCAGAGCAAAGAGCTGGCAGATAATGATAGCGGGATAGTGAAACTTATGATCGTACAAACAGATTACGAAAATAATAAGACAACGAACCTTGATCGCATAGGCAAGCGAGCAAAGTTTAGAAAAGATACAGTATTTAATAATATTGGATACGTGATCGATCTAAATTTGCTACGTGAAAGTTACCATCAGCAAGATGGAAAGAAGGCTGTTGGTATAGATAGAGTTACAAAGGAAATCTATGGAAGAAATCTAAAAGATAATCTGCAAAATCTTTTGGCTCGAATCCGTAGAAACGCATACAAACCTCAAGCGTCACGTTTGGTTGAAATACCGAAAGAAGATGGAAGCACAAGACCTCTGGCAATTTCGTGTTTTGAAGACAAGATTGTACAGAATGCGGTGTCTAAGATTCTGACGGCAATATACGAACCGCAATTTCTTTCATGTTCCTATGGGTACAGAGAAGGAGTTAACGGACATGAGGCGTTGCGAGCCTTGATGAAATACAGTAACCAAAACTCAAATGGAATAACCATAGAAATAGATCTGAGAAAATATTTCAATTCAATACCGCTGGTACAATTACAGGGTATTCTGCGAGAGAAAATATCTGATAAACGATTTCTAAAACTTGTCGAGAAGCTAATCCGAGCGCCAATGATGGTAGACGGAAAAGCACAGCTTAACAAAGTCGGTTGTCCTCAGGGTTCAAAGATTTCACCGATTTTATCGAATATTTATTTGCATCATGTGATGGACAGCTGGTTTGAAGAAATCAGCAAAATTCACTTAAGAGGCAGAGCCGATATGGTAAGATTTGCGGATGATATGGTGTTTGTATTTCAACTTAAAGAAGATGCGGATAAATTTTATAAAGCACTTCCAAAACGATTAGAGAAGTTTGGGCTGAAATTGCATGAAGATAAATCCAGTATGATTATATCTGGAAGCATTGCAGCAAAAGAAGCCAATAAAAGAGGACAGCGCTTACCCACATACAAATTTCTGGGTTTTCTTTGTTATTGGGGAAAGAGTAGAAATGGTCGGTGGAGATTAAAACTCAAAAGCCGATCAGATCGATTTGCGGGAAAACTCAAAGGGCTTCGCAAATTTCTCAAAGAAAGTCTCAGTATAGAAACGCACAAAACATTGGAGCGGGTTAAAAAGGTTGTGGTGGGATGGATAAATTATAATGCTGTCTCCGACAATCAACGACAAGTAAGTTCGTTTATTTATTTCAGTAAACGAGTGTTATTTAATTGGATAAACCGCAAAGGTGGAAAGCGAAAGATGAACTGGGAAAAGTTTGGAAGAATGTTGAAACGAATGAATTATCCGAGCAGCTTTAAAACGATATCGATGTTCGCAGCTTGCTGAACAAAACATAGCATTATCGGGAGCCGGATGCGGTAGTTCCGCACGTCCGGTTCTGAGGAGGGGGTGGCCGGAGTAATCCAGCTGCTCTACTCACCAACAAATCAGCAGGTCATAAATGCAATTTACAGACAGGTTAGTTAAAAATCTAAAACCAAAGAAAACTCCTTACGATTTGAGAGAAAGAAGCGGTCATGGTTTTGCTATTAGAGTTATGCCAAGCGGACATAAATCTTGGCTATTCTTTTACTTCTTTGAAGGCAAAAAGCAACGCATGACATTAGGCGCTTATCCTGCAATTAGTTTAGCTGAGGCACACGAACTTCACAGAAAAGCAATCAAATGCTTAGCAAGCGGTAAAAACCCGTCAATACAGCAACAAAAAGCTAAAGCAGATGCACGAATAGCCGACACCGTAAACGACCTAATCGAAGAATATTTAGAAAAATGGGCTAAACCTCGCAAACGCTCATGGCGCGAAGACGAACGCATATTAAAAAAAGATATTGCATCAACAATAGGAAGACGTAAAGCTAAGGACATAACTAAAAAAGATATACTTTTAATTTTAGATCAAGTTATCGATCGCGGTTCGCCAATAGCTTCTAATAGAACGCTAGCCGTCACACGACGTATGTTTAATTTTGCAGTTGAGCGCGATATTATTTCAATTACACCCTGCTATGGTATTAAAGCACCAAACAAAGAAAACCGTCGCGATCGCCTA
>CAYRPI010000088.1:0-5101 GCA_964426225.1 uncultured Candidatus Babeliaceae bacterium
ACAAAACGCTAAACACGGGCACCGCAAACAGCGCGGGTCCGGTTAGCTCCACGTTGTCGAATAGAAGATTAAGAAAAATAAAATATGAGGATAAGATGAGTAAGAAAAGAAAGTTTTCCATCAAGTTGAACGCATCTGGGGATTTTGATGCACAGAGTTATTCTCTTATAATTGAAGCAACTGACATATTTAACGCCATGAACCAAGCAAAAGAACAAATAAATACAGATAAAGGCGATTACAAAATCATAACATATGCAGAGATTGATATAATCGAATAAAAGAAAAGAAAAAGATTTACGACAACAAGTCATTCAAGCGGACGCGAATAAAGGCCGGATGTTTTTTTCAATGTTCCCTGCCGCGCTCGCTTAATTCAACGTTATATTAGAGAAGGGTACAATGACCAAAGATAAAGAAGATATAATTGAAGATGCTTTTTCATTAGAAAATACATTCCCTGTAGCAGATGAATTGTTTGCTAATGAGTTCAATACAGTTGAAGAATCATTTGAAAACGCCATTTTCGTTTTAGATACAAATATTTTGCTACTTCCTTTTAATCTTGGCGCAGAGGCAATTGAAGAAATAAAAAAAATTTATACCTCGCTAATTGATGAGCAAAGATTGTTCATTCCCAAGAGAGTTGCTAGGGAGTATGCAAAGAACAGGACAACTAAACTATCTGAAATTCATAGCAATATCGTAAGGTTAAAATCAGGGACAAAATATCCAAACATAAAATATCCAATAATCGCTGATTTGAAGGAAAAAAAGGAATTGGATAAAGCTCTTCAGATTTTGAGTGAAAAAGAAGAAAAGTTTAAAGAGAAAGCAGAAGCTCTTGCTAATAGAATCAAAGGATGGAGATTTAAAGATCCTGTTTCAAAATTATACGGTGATCTTTTTAATAGTTCCATCATGATAGACACTCAAAAATCAAAGGAGGATATACTCAAAGAACTAAATAGAAGAAAAAGGCACAAAATTCCTCCAGGGTATAAAGACTCTAGCAAAGACGATTTTGGAGTTGGAGATCTTATTATTTGGTTAACAATTCTAGAGAAGGGGCAAAGTGAGGAAAAAGATATTATTTTTGTTTCACAAGATTTGAAGCCAGATTGGTGGCAACAATCTAGTGGTTCAGCGTTTCTCCCGCGATTCGAACTTATTGAAGAGTATAAGCGAGAAAGCAAAGGAAATAATATTCACATAATTAGTTTTTCTAAATTACTTGAACTGTTTAAGGCTAAAGCACAAGCAATAGAGGAAATGAAATTACAGGAAGAAAAAGAAAGATCCGAAAAGTTACAACGTATTGCTCACTACAAAGAGGCTAGGAATAAGTATAAAAAACATATGAGCTCTCTATCTAAAGAAGAGCAGATTGAAGAGATTAAGGAATGGTTTTCTAAAAATTTTGAAGATCCTGTAGATTGCCTTCCTTACGAATCAAAAGAAGGAGGATATATTTACATTTGGGGTGGTCCTTATGACGCAAGAGAAGAAATTGAAAATGAATTCGGAGGAATTGTAGACGAGAACATTATAGACGAGGTTGCATCGGAGTTAGAGGAAATTACGTGGGAATGGTCTGGTAATCCAGATAGAAATAGTGAAGAATAAATATATAACCAACGGCTTCATGCGGCAGCCGAAAAGGCCTGGCTCCGATGAGCCGCAGGTTCTCGGCGACTGCGTCGCCGAGAATCGCGGTGCTGACTTCGTCAAGTACCTTGTCCCGGCGCCTTGCGCCAGAACAAGGTACTTGACCGGACAACGCGCACCACACAATCAAACTGCGCTTGCTTGCGCGGCATACGGCGCCGGTCAGCACTGCGATAATGTGTAATACGAGGTACGACATTCTGAGAAACGATGAAGCAGCATAAAACAATTTACATCAACGAAAAATGGCTGGCTTTTTCGGAGAAAGTTAAGCAGAGAGACGGCAAGTGCCTGCAATGCAATAGAGGGCCAGTGGAAGTAACACTACAAATTCATCATAATATTTACATACCTGGGAAGGCCCCTTGGGATTACGCAATTAGTGACTGTCTAACATTGTGTAAAGGGTGCCACGCCAAAGAGCATGGTCTTGTTGAGCCAGATCGAGGATGGTCGCTACTATCGATTGATGACTTAGGCGGCCTAGACGGCACTTGTGAAAGAAAGGGATGTGGTGCTGAAATCCGATATGAACATTTAACTTATCATCCCAATTGGGGTTATTTGGTAGTGGGTAGCACCTGTATTGAACATTTGACACAAGAAGATCGGCTTCTGAGTAATAATGCTATTCACTTATACAAAAACATCAGTAACTTTGTTCACTCGTCCGACTGGTCGCGAGGCACCACCAAAAATGGCAAAAGTTATATTTCGTCAGCCTATAAGCACCATCAAATTCGCATCTATGGTGAAGAGTCTTTCCATTCTTTCCAGTTAAAATTGAAGGAAAAAAGTATTAGGTGGCACAGCTTCGGAAAAGTGATACAGGCGAAGGGGAAAAGCACTTTGTCTGTCAAGGAATTAGCATATATCACGTTACGGGGCACCATATCTGAGAGTAGTAAAGAAAAAGAATTGTTACGAAACATATATCGAGCAATAAATAAAGACACATAACCAGCGGGCAGAGCTAACCGGGGGAAAAGTTTGGCGCTTTTATCAATATTCTGGTGGCCCGGTCAGCTCACCCTGGTCGTTGTGCTGAAAAAATAACATATAAATGACTTCTCGAAATTGGAGCAAATAAATGTCCACTCATTTTGATCTGTTTATAAGTCACGCTAATGTTGACGCAATTATTGCAAAGCCATTTGTAAATTTAATCGAAAGTGGAGTAGGTATATCTCCTAAAAAAATATTCTTTACGTCAAATAAAGGTCAAGGGATAAAACCTGGAAAAGATTTTAAAAGCTCCATTCATAATGGCCTAGACAATTCCACTATAGTAATTGCTCTCATATCAGAAAACTATTACAACAGCCCTTTCTGTATGTGTGAACTTGGTGGTTCTTGGCTGCAAGCAAAAGATCTTATACCACTCTTAGTACCACCTATAAAATTCAAAGATATGAAGGCAGTTTTGGAAGGCATGCAAGCTTTACGATTAAATATTGCAGAAGACCTAGATGAAATGCGGGATGAACTTTCTGAACGACTCGATATCGATTTGCTTCCAACACCAAGATGGAATGAAAAACGTGACGAATTTTTAAGAGTGTTATCAAAAAATATCAATAAATTGCCACTAGCCCCAATAGTACAAAGAACAAAACTCGAAGAAGCAAATAAAATAATCAGCGAGTATCAATCTGAAGTAGATGAACTTTCCAAAGAAAGAGAAGCCCTTATCAAACAAAACCAAAGATTAAGAAATGCAAAAAACAAAGAAGAGGTCTCAGCTATTATAATTGAAGACTTGGAGGATATAGAAATATTTGAAAAACTAACAAGTGACATAAAAAAAGCATTAAAAAATTTAGACTCAGCATCAACAGAAGCAATTTACACAAATTCTCGTGGTGAAGACTATTACCCTGGTAGGGCGTCCTCAAATTACTCATGGGATGATTTTAAAACTCCAATTGAGTACAAAGAAGTAATTTTGACCTCGGAAGAAAATGGAGTTACTCCAAACAGCAATCACCCAAAAGTAGCAAAAGTAATACAACTGCTTAATAAACTCGAAGATTGGCTTGAAGGCGGAGCCTCAAGTCAGTTCTTTGAATGGTACATATCTGACAATGATGGTTATGAGCCAGACCTTTCCGATAAGCGTTTTTGGGATGAACATCTTTGGTAATTAAAGCTAGTTGTAAAACAAAACGTTTTGAGGATTGTCGCCCTTCGGCCGAAGAAAGACGAATAGAATAAAAACAACAACAGCATTAACAGCAAAGAAAGCAAATATTTTCACAACCAGTCACTTCTGCGGACCCAGCAAACAACGCTGGTCCGCAGAGTTCCACGTTGGGCAGCAAGATAAACGAGGAGCAGTATGATGAAGATAAATATGGCTGATCCTTTTCTTGAAAAAAGAATTGTTAATTATGATAAATGGTTAAGCAGGGGACAAATCTCAGCATCTTCAAAAGTCATCCCTGTTTCAGAGTCACTTAGCGCAAAACAATGGGTGTTGACGACAGAGCAGGTTCTGGAGATTCTTACAAATGCAAAATCAGTTGCAGTTCAAGATTGTGAATGCAGAACCCATTATAAAAGATGTGACAAACCATTGGAAGTCTGTTTTCTACTGAATAAAGTTGGAGATATGTTTGTTTCAAAAGGTAAAGCCCGTCATGTCTCTTTATCTGAGGTTACTGATATTTTAGTGAAGGCTAATGAAAACGGTCTTGTTCACTTAGCTCTATACATGCCTGACCACGAAATTTTTGCATTGTGTAGCTGCTGTTCTTGTTGTTGCCATGAATTGCAAATAGTAAAGCTTACCGGACGAAAAGAGTTAATGATCCATTCTGAATATATAGTGGCTACAAATACTGACAGTTGTGTCCATTGTGGTGAATGTGTCGATAGGTGCAACTTTGATGCGCGGATATTTAATGACGAGCATTTAGAATACAATCATGAAGCATGCCTTGGATGTGGACTTTGCGTTACGGTTTGCCCTGTCGATGCAACAACAATGATATTAAGAGAAGCAAAATCAGTTTAAGGAAACACTAAAAGCCCAACAAAAGGTTAGAGAGGAAAGCGTAAAAACCACACGCCCCTCAACTCCACGTTGAATAACGCATGATACTGCGGAGCAACATAACCTTCGATTGCGATAACGTATGAAAGCAGTTGTGTATGAAAGATATGGGCCGCCCGATGTTCTTCAGATGAGGGAGGTCGAAAAGCCCACGCCCAAAGACAATGAAGTTTTGATAAAAATACATGCGACAACGGTAACCTCCGCGGATTGGAGGGTGCGAAGTCTCAACGTGCCGGCCGGTTTTGGGCTCATCATGCGTTTGGTATTTGGAGTCAAAAGGCCAAAGCAACCCATACTCGGGACAGAGCTGGCCGGGGTAGTTGAAACAGTCGGCAAAGATGTAAGAAAATTCAAGGTCGGCAACCAGGTTTTTGC
>CAYRPI010000089.1:0-5033 GCA_964426225.1 uncultured Candidatus Babeliaceae bacterium
CATAAAGCCTATTATAGATCACATAAGGAATATTATTTTCGATAACTTTATCAAGCCAGGCACTATGAAACTCTTTACCATGCAAGTCTATTGCAGTGTAGGGAATTATAACCTCCTTACCACCTTTATCATCGCCCCTCTTACCTGGATAAGCGGTATAAAAATCAATTAGCGATGGTAGGGCTCCTAAAACCTCTTTAAAACCAGATGAAGAAAAGAGTTTTTTATCTACATCAAATGCAAAGATATTGCATAAATTGCGAAACGCCGACTCAAAACAATCAGGGAATTTAATCCCAGGATGGCTATCTGAATTAACAGTTCCATATTCAAAAATGGGTGGCATATTCGAAACAACCCAATTCTGAACAACTCCCGCAGCAAAAAGCTCTTCTAATTTTAAATGTTTAAAAACCTTCAAATTTTCCGGATTCAACGAATAATTTGATAAGGCTTTGAGATCGAATACCTCATCAACCCAGCCTGCTCCAAGTGAAGGATTTGCCTTTGATAAGTTTGCAAGAGACAACTGAGGAAAATATTGGCTCAGATCTTTCTTTAAACCAAGATCCTCAAAACAGAGCCCTGTAAAAAAATCTTTCAAATCTGTTCGACTCTCAGCTTTTTTATAAACAAAACCGTAGAGAAGGTAGAGAGTAGTGTTAGGAGCATAAATAGGATTTTTATTTGAGTCCCAATAGTCACATTCTAAAAGTGATTTGCTTAGGTTATTTATAAAGGTGGTCAGGTTGTTGGAAATGACCATCGATTTTGAGCTTAGGTCTAATTTTTTTATAGCATCCTTCAATGTTTTGACCAAGTATGTATTTTTCCCTTTTTGATCCTTTGATTCAACTATAAGCCGTATGATAACACCAAGATCATGCATGGTAAGAAAATTCCCTGGCATTGTCTTAAGGTCTGAAATGCGAAAGTCTGCAGTTAATACATTAAAAAGTTGGCGCAGCATCTTGGAAGTAGCACTGCTTTCCGGTGCATAGCGCGTATAGTTTTCAACAATATGACTTTCAATAAAAACCATCCCAAAAGGTATGCCATATTTTAACCACGTCGGCAATGCTGCTTTAACTTTTTTATTCTCATCAATCTCAAGCGATTTAGACTGGCTAATCTCCAGCAGTGATGTCCCCTTGATCAATTGCGGCACCAATGCCTGCACCAGACCCACAGATCCTAGAATAAACAGGCTCACCAATAAAATTCGAATATAAATCTTCATACAGACCTCACCTTAGAGTTTCATCTTTGCGATTAAATTAGCAATTATAAAGCACCGAAGACAAGCTTTTTTTATTACCCACTCACTTAGAATCTATTAATATGTTTCATCGCGCGCTCTTTAAAACTAGACAAATATAAAATTTTGTTTATGATATATCTACATAAATGAATAAAAATCAAAAAGTTAAATAGAATTATAGAAAGTATAAAAACTATGAAATCCCACATAACCTATGCAGTTCTCGCGCTCCTCACCGCCTCCATCCTCCACGGAATGGAGAATAATGGAACAAATGGGAATCAAAATCCCGTTTTAAACGCCAACCCCACCTTTGTTCAAAATAGCTCTATTCCCACACAAAGCACCACGCCTAACCTGTTTTTTCAGAATATAGCCACCAATAATTTTTTCGTCCCACAAATGCAACAGCCCATAATTCAAAACCAATTTTCCCAGCCAACATCTCCCATAGACATATTAACCCTGATATACCTTCTCACGCTGCTCCAACAACAGCCTCTCTCCCAAACTTCTGAGCAACTATTCGCACCAATCCAACCAAATAATCTCACTTCTCAGCCCTCCAACTTCTCAAGTAAATCATCAAACGCGCAAAGCCTCCATCAACAAAACCAATACTCTAAAGCTTTCTCTACCACCACAACGACCAACACTCCCAACTTTAGAACTACAACAACAACCAATACTCCCAATTTCCAGGCCACAGAAAAAAGCCTGCTTCAACTCAACTATGATGATATTTACAAAGATTTCGTACCGCAACAGTCCAGCACCCCCTCATCCAACAACAAGAACAAACGCCTTTTTTCTGAATTATCATCTGATAAAACTAGCAAACCAGAAGAAAAACCGACCAAGAGTCCTCATAATAAAATTAAAAAAATAAACACCTCCTCAACCCAACCAGAAACTAAATCCTGTTACTCCAAGTTCACTATTATTAAGCCAACGACGTTACAAAAACCAGATGTTTACGCTCTGGAATATAAAAGGCCCTCAACTCAAATATGGTTCTTAAAGTCATGGATCGAAAAAGGGAATTTTGAAAAACTCTCCCCTTTTCTGAATCTAATAAACAATAAAAATAGACTTTTAGCCCTTTTAACAAAGCAATCGGAAGATCTCTTTGATGACTCTCTACTGATTTTTTCTACTAGAAAAAACTGCTCTAATAGTCTCTCTATATTCCTTGAACATATAGGTCAATGCCTTAAAAACAATGGTACGCACCCAGAATGGAAGGATAAAATCATTAAAGAATTAAACATTTGCCAATCGCTCTCAAGTAACAATGATATCAAAAAACTTCTCAGTACAAAAATTCAAGAGCTCAAACCTCTCGACAATAAAGAACAACCTAAGTTTGGCCTTTGCCCGATCCAAAAAGAAGCCCCATTAACCCGAAAACACAATGTCTCTACGATAAAAACAAAAACGAAAAATTGGATTCTTAGCCCCTATATGGACCTCCCCAACTTTTTCAACCAGACGTCCGCCGAAGATTCATTCTTCATATGTTTAATCGAAAAACACTTAATTTTTAATAATAACTCTGCCCTCAGGTTTGCTGTGGCAAACGGTTCAGCAGAGAAGCTCTCCATTCTGTTAAAAGAATTAAAAACCCGATTTGAAAGTCCCACCCTCCCCGATAAACTTTATTGGTATTCAAGAATCGTAACAACCGCCAAAAGCTGTCTGGAATTAACAACAGACACAGCAAAATTAATAAGCCTAAACTGGCTCCTGTCTGAATTTGAAAAAATAATGCCAAGTCCCTGCAATCAACTAAAAAAATAAACAAAGAGTATCAAAACTATTTATTTAAGGCAAAAGGGCTCCGCTGTCATATTTTCTTGTAAGTTCGTAAAAATAAGTAGACTCAGGTATTACCGCCAAAGAACGCATCATCTCAAACTCTTCATGGTCTAAAATATGACAGTGATAGATATAATTTTGTGCATAGGGGCCCCATGTCATTGCAACTCGTGTGATATAACCTTGTGGACACTGAATCGTTTCTTTGAGACCTTGCTCCCATGGTTGGACTGGCTGCACGGGGCCCGTAACATAGGTTTCTAAAGGTTGGAGATTTCCTGCCAACCTGTCCGCCACATAGCGATTTTCATCATAAGGTCTACGGTCCAATGGGCGGAAGAATACTAGATGTGTATGAAACGGATGGATTTCGCCTCCTGCATTAATAAAATTCCAAATTTCAGTAGACCCTAACAAGGGCATTTCAGTCACAGGATCGCAAAACCTATGGTAATTAGTTGTCATTATAGTAAAAGGTGTATCAAGGTCCCCCAGAATAGTCGGTGCATCAAATGCGGGGAAGCCCCCTCCATTAAGTCCGCTTCCATCAATTATTATATCTCTTGTATACGTTGCTTGTGTTATAAGTTGAGCCGCTGAAGGAGCGAAGGGCGGAAATGTGGCAGGAACAATGCTTGTATCGGGGCCTGTTAGAGGCAACGTAACCTGAAACCGCATAATTCGATTGTTAACGGTAAACGGACCACCAAAACCGGCAAAATAACTCCCCATTGTGTTTTGATAGGCAGCTACACCAGGGAAAATGCCTGTTGGATCTTGATTAGTCATAATAATGTTTTGTCCAACATATCCCGAAAAGTCCACAACTATCCAATATTTTTCACCCGGAGCCATTGGTAAATAACTACCCACCAACATACTAGCGGTTGCATCAAGGAATCCACCATCTGTACCAATTACTTTAAAAGGTACATTGCTCAAGTTAGCAAGTGTTGCATCCGTAGTAAGCGCAATTCCAAAGAAACTTGACTGGCTGCCATTAAGCAGTCTAAATACATATTTTCGTGGTTCAACAGCTAAAAATGGCGCGACTGTACCGTTAACCAGGGGATAATCATAGTTAAAACCAATTATATTATAATTCAAAGAACTATCGGTATAAAAAGATCTATCCTGAAAAACAACGGGAATATCGTAAACATTGAGCCCTGCGGGCAAATTATATACAGAGTCGTTAGGATTATATAGAAGCCAGCCACCCGCCAAACCTGCATATACCCCCAAACGCGTAATCATCATAGAGTGCTCATGATAAAACGAAAAAACAGTCCGATTAAGTGGATTTGGAAAAAGCAATTCAACACTTTCGCCTGGATCAATCCATTGCAGAGGGAGCCCATCAGACGCCTCAATATTAGGCAATCCATGAAAATGAACTACCCCACGTGATACAGGCATAAACTCTGCAGTCCCAGGAACTTCGGGGAGAAAGGGTTCAAAAATATGATTCGCGGGCAAATTATTTACAAACGTTATCTTAAATGGTTGTCCAATAGGTTGAACAACAGCTCGGCCTATTGTAACAGGATTTCCGCCAGGAGTGCCATCGCCATATCCCCAAAAAAGCGTCGGGTTTAGGAGCTCTGCATGAACTTGTTGCGTAAATTGATTAAACGAAATGGTATAATGGGGCAATGTCGGCGTAGAAAGGGCATCAGGCGCCAGAACTTCTATATAGGTAAATGGATCTTGGAACGGAGTTAATCCCCCTGCACCTCCGCCGCCCGTTGTATAGCCAGGCAAAAGACATTTCCCTGTTACCGCATCTTGAGAAGACCATATAGGGCATGCCCCTGAGCTATTTAATGGTCCCATCAGATAAATAGTCGCTAAGCATATTTTTATAACCATACTCTTCATTGCTATCTCCCCCTTAAAAAATGAACTGAATAGTTCCCCATACACCCCATTGCTGAAGCGCATTTTTATCTGC
>CAYRPI010000090.1:0-4741 GCA_964426225.1 uncultured Candidatus Babeliaceae bacterium
CAAAAAAACAAATAAAAACACGCTCCCTGAGAGAATCAGAGCGCATTGCTACTCTGGATAAGCGTAACGCATATATTTTCGAGAAGCACACATTAAAAAATAGAACGCCCATGAATGAAAAAATACTCTTCGATTTTCTCGACAAGCACCACATTGAATATACCGTATTTAAACATCAACCCGTCTTCACCACAAAAGATCCCCTCGTACTCATAGACAATAGCGGGAATAATACTATCCCTGGGTTACATTCCAAGAATCTATTCTTAAAACAGGATTTAATCCTGAAAGATAAAAGTGCGTTCTTCCTTGTCAGCGTGACCGAAGATAAACGTGTTGATCTTAAAGCTCTAAGCAAACTCCTAGGCACGTCACGCTTTTCTTTTGGAAAGCCAGAAGAACTACTAGCCCTTCTTAAACTAACGCCCGGCTCAGTCACCCCTTTTGGACTCCTATTTGATACCGAAAAAAAGGTCCATTTTATTCTCGATGAAGACTTTTTAACTGCCCCGTTTGTAAACTTCCATCCCTTGAGAAATGACAAGACCTTAAACCTGGATCCTCAGGCCTTTTTAGCCTGCATGGAGAAAATGGGCCACCCACCACATATTATACCTATCCCCATCCAGACTACAAATACAACTACTTCAACGGTTACCGCTCAAGATTGCGACCTTGTCGAAGTTAATCGCATAGACCCCACTATCGCATTAGACATTCGCTATGCAACAGAGAACAATTTCACAGGAAAACAAGTCTATCCTTTTAGTCGCTGTTTTTTGCGAAGAATTGCGGCTGAGAAACTGCACAACATCCAAAATGAGCTACGAGCCCACGGACTTGGCCTCAAAATCTTTGACGGATACCGCCCCTTTTACGTCCAAGAAATCTTCTGGAGAATATGCCCCGACGAACGCTATATCGGAAAACCAGTCAGGGGCGCAGACGGCGGCTTAGTTGATGGGTCAATGCACAATCGCGGGGTGGCAGTCGACGTCTCCTTAATAGACTTAGCAACTGGCCAAGAGCTTGAAATGCCATCCGGCTATGACGACTTTAGCAACAAAGCCCACCGCACCTACAAGACCATGACCAAAGCTGCTGCACACAATTGCAAACTCCTTGAAGATATCATGGTCAAATATGGCTTTAAAAGCATTCCTAGCGAATGGTGGCATTTTGAGCTTGCAAACGGGCAAACATTTAACCTGCTTAATATAGATTTCGATCAGATCAAGTAATGCCAATTCCAAGGATTAACCTTCCCTATTTTTTTTCCGTGGGTTATAAAGTTTTTTGCGTAGAGATTTATTCTTTTGCACTAAAGTCTTGAGATTTCCGTTTAGCTCGGTAATTTTCTTCTTAAATTGAACAAGTGTGTTCTGAAGTTGCCAATTTGGACTAACCGTACTATTTTGCAATGTAGTCATAAGGTTATTTAGCTGTTCCTTAAGCTGGAGAACCTGACCATTAAACCACAAAAGCCATACCTTCTGCACTTCTTTTTCTTGTAATAAATTATTTTTATCTATCTTAAGGTAAGCAATGTTGCTCTCAAGCTGCCTTATCCGTCTGCCCAACTCCTCGTTAACAACTGCAAGTTGAGTGATATTATCCTGATTTTTCTGGTCAATTTTATTTGAGCGAATAATAATGTTTTGGTATACAATACTATCGTTTTTAAACTGAGCGATTTCCAAAAGCTTTGACTGCAAGTCCCTTATGTAATTATCACGCTCAGTTAAAATCTTTTGCTCCAAAAAGTCTACTGCGTCTTGAGCTAATTTTTTTTCCTCTCGATGTAACTTTGCCATCAAGTTAAGCTGCGCTGCTCGTTCTCCAAGCTGACTTGTTAATGCCGCTATTTCAGCATTTTTATGCATCATCCACAAAAGAGCTCCACCTCCTAAAACTAAAGCCCCGAACCCCGCACCATAGGCTAATTTATGATTATTCAAATGAGTAAGAGCGCCTGAATAATAGCCCGCCATTTTTCCCCACTTGGATTGAATTACGACTGGAATTACAGCGGGTATAGGTGGAGTTGGAGCCACAAACGGTACTGGATTTTTTGGCAGGCTTACAGGCGGCCTAGGCGCAAAACAGGCAAAAAATGCTCTACACGGAGTAACAGAACCAACAGCAACGGAAAACCCCACTGCCATACACAACATTTTTTTATTCATGATATTCCCCCATCTATAAATAAGAACCCGCCCCCTCATTATTTTAGCATTATTGCATGCTTTATCAATTTTGCACGACCGAATTTTATTCATGCGACTTACTTCAACAGAAACTTGGTCTATCAGAGTTTAACACACTATTTGGCAGATTTGCGTTTTAATTGCATAATGCAAAGGGAGGCTATTATGCCCCCCTTGATAAATTAAAGGTTATAAGTTCTTTGATTTAAAAACGTTTATACCAGATCTTTTAAAAATAGTTCAACAAGAGCATTAACACCTTCGGCATATGCAACTCCACCAGAGCCAAGATCGTCCTGCCCGACCATCACTATACTTTTTTCTAGATCATCTTTAGCAAATAGTTTAAAAGCGGCTTTTGATCCATTTGGTGTAACTTGTACTGTTTTAAGTTTTTCCAATAACTGGCTACTTTTTTCTAAAGCTTTCTTCTTTCTTTCCTCGATACTGTTTGACGATTCGAATGCTATAGCCACTGCAGTGCGCACAAAACTTAGGTATGTAATAAGTTTTTGGGCAAGATCAAGCATGCAAGAGAGAGAGAACCCTTGGTTTGTTAGTAAGATAGTGCACATCTCTTTTTTTAGCTCCTGCGCCTGTTCCATGTATTTTTTGTCAACTTTAAAACAGCTGAGTAATATGTATTGGCGGTCAAGCTCATCTTTAATGAGGAGTATCTGTTGCGCCGTTGCCGTTTTACCTGCAAACTCCTTCAAAGTAGCAGTCACACACAATTTAGTCGCAAACATCCCCAAAAGATTACAGTAATAAAGAAAATGCTGCTTATCGATAAATTCGACGTCAACTTCCGTTTTTTCAGAGTCTGCAAAAAGAGAACCTAGTTCAAAACCTTGTTTTATGAACTTCTGATCGCCCATTTTACACATATTTTCTACTTTTTCTTCATTGGGCTTCTTTAATTCTTCGAGCTTTTTTTTTTCGTTTTTTTGCTGTTCAAGCAACAACTGCCGAATTTTTCCCTCTTCTACTTTCTTTTGCTCTTGGACCCTTTTTATTTTTAAGTCCTCAAGCTTTCTCTGTTCTGCTATTTGTTTTAACTCTTCAACTCTTTTCTGCTGCCAGAGCATATTCAGTACTTCAAGCCTATTTTGTTCCAGTTTTAACCTTTCTATCCGAAGAACCTCAAATTCCTGTTGAAACTTAATACGCGTTAATTGCTGAATTTTGAGTACCTCGCGAGCTGCGCGATTTACAGACAAACCATCTCGAAGATCAATTTGTGTGTTAACCTCGCCTATCAACAAATAACTCGCCAGTAAAACTGCCAGCCAGGGACTCTTGAAACCGGTAAACACTGGCACCCATTGTCCATTATATTTCTGTTCATAGTTTTGTGGGGCCGGCTTTTGCGTTTTTAACGTAGCAAACGTGCACAGCTGCATGGCAACCGGGCAGGGTTGCAAGAGAACTTGGTTGTAGTTGAGATCCTGTTTTGATTTTTTATTTAACTTCCGAATCTGTTTAAAATAGTGTGCAGAGTGGTTCTTTGCCTGCATGGCGTCAAGACCAGATGACGAAAAGACCACTAAACAACAACTAATGACTACTAGTTTTTGAAAAATATATCCCATGGCGAATGCTCCGGCGGTTTAAATTCCGCCCTTTGTGACAAGTTCCTGTAACTGTTTGATCTTTTGTTCTTCCACTTTTTTTGCTTCCTGAAGCCTCTTTATTTTCAATTCTTCAAGCTTTTGCTGCTCTTTGAGAATCTGTTGTGCCTCCTGCTCTTCGAGCTTCTTTAATTCTTCAAGCTTCTTCTGTTCTTCACGTCTCTTCTGCTCCAACGCCAACTTCTCATCTTCTTGTCTCTTTTGTTGAGCCTTAAGTTGTTCCAATTGTAACTTTTGAGCATCCAAATCTTGTTGTATTTTAAGCTGTGCTAGACGCTGAACTTCTAGCTCTTGTTGCGCCTTAAGTTGCTGAGCTTTTAATGTAGCGGCTAAGTATTCTGCCTGTTGATTAGCCAAAACCCTCGCCGAAGTAGCAGACATCTGTGCCATCATCGCATAATGATTTGCCATCCCAATTGCGTCCTGTTGCGCTCGCGCATTAAACGTATTCTGCATATGGACCCCCATGGGATCTAGGTCTGCATTAACCTGGCCCATAAACCAAAAGCTTGCCAATAAAATGGCAAACGCAGGATTCTTGAAACCAGTAAACAGTGGCATCCACTGCCCCTTGTATTCCTGCGCATATTTCTGTGTTGATGGCTGCTGCGGCGACTTAAAAAACTTGTGCCCCTGCTTGGCAGGAGCCAGGCACGATTGAGGGAGCAGTTGTTTATCTGCAGACAATTGCAAAGCCTGCTTCTTTAAAAACTGAAAACCTCCCTTATTACTCGTCTGGTACGAGTTCAGCAGATGATGGTTATGGTTGTAGGATTTTTTAGTGGCATACTGACTCGCTTCCAAAGGCAGCACGGATCCCGCCAACAAAATGCCAGCCGTAAGTAATAACAATTTTTGCATAACAAATTTCCCTTATTGAGAAAGCCTAAAAATACGGGGTCG
>CAYRPI010000091.1:0-4704 GCA_964426225.1 uncultured Candidatus Babeliaceae bacterium
GCATGTGATAACTTTGCTGCAGCAATACCTGTTAATAATCCAGACGGAACAAATGCAGTTGAGGTCGGTGCAGCTATTGTTTTCTTGAAAGCTGTTTATGATGGTGCTAGTGGACTGAACGGTGGTCCTGCTTCGGCCCGAGCTGTTTCAATTTATAATGCTGCAACATGTAATAAAACAGGAATGAGTGATCCTAATAATTGGTCATTTAACGAAGGTTTTTTAATATGAATATTTATAAAAATGTCTTGAGGGTTGGTCTTGTTTTATTCGCTATTGCAAGTTTTGAGATGCAAGGTGCAATTTTGCAAGGGCTTTCTGCTAATGGCAAAAACAAATTTATAACCTTGCTTCAAAATGTGGATAATGGAAAAGCGATAGCTAGTTTGCTCCCTGGTACTGCTTATGGGACCGATAAAGATGCGGCTGCACAATGGTATGTGATTCAGACATTACTTGAGGATTTAGGGGCACCGAATAAAACTAAAAAAGATCTCGCAGCTAAGCTTATTGACCCTATTAATGTAACGCCAGTAGTAAATATAAAGGTCGGCGGCGGCGGCGCTGATGAATTCCCATGGGATGATAAAGACACTTCATTGACAGCCAGTGATAAGTTTATGGCATTGTTTGGCTTGGACAAGAATGGCAACGCCCTTCCTAAAATAGCTCCTACAGATAAAGGCAATTTTGCTTACGGTGCACAAACCTTACCAAAAATTGCTGCTGACAGGGTAAAGATCAATAAGGCTTTCAAAGGCGCTGCAGGGCAGCCAGTCTTGGTAGCTGTAATAGACGGCTGGAATCCATTAAACGCACCATTATAAAAAAAGAACAGAAAGTAAGAAATATGGCGACCCGAATAATTCGGGTCGCCATATTTCTTACTTTCTGTTTACATGAGTATTTAAGTATAAGTTTTTGAATTTCATCTCTTCAATCCAATAATTTAGGGAAAGACTCTTTTGTATCCAATGTTTTTTGCCTACAAGAGACCCGAGTTGACTAATCAAAGGTTTCTGATATAGTTAATCTAACATGAATTTATATGCATTTAAAATATACAATGTTGTCTTTTTGGAATGATGGAGGATCTTTTATGAAAGTACATTTTAAACGTTTTGTTATGGGCTCAATTGCTTTTCTATTTCTCATGGCGCCACTAGGGCTATGCGCAGTATTTGGCAGCAGGTCAATGAATGATGTGGCCAGTGGTTTTTATGAGTCTTATTTCCACAGATCACAGTCAACGCCTGCTTCTACTGAGTTGAAACAGCAGTTGAATGATTTGAGTTATTGGCATTCTCAAGCTAAGCGGTTTGGTAAGCTAAGTGGGAATGAAGGGAAATGTCAGGCAACTATAGAGCGTGATTTTTCGACTAAGAAAATTGAACTTGAGCAAAAGCTTGCCATAATGGAAAAGCAAGAGCGCGAAGCTTTTGATAATCTAAGGTTTGGTACAGCGCGTTATTACGCTTGGTTGCATCGCAAAGAGCTTCTTTACACAGGCGCTGGTTTAGCAGCTTTATTAGCAACTTATGCTGCGCATGCCAAAGGCTACGACCGCTCCGCATGGAATCACACCTACGGCGCATTACCTGAATCCCTTCAAAATGGATTAGAGTGGACTGCAAAACGTGCGTTACGCCTCTTTGTTTATGGTGGCAGAAATGTCATTAACAAAACAGTTGAAGTTGGCGGACGCGTAAAAGCAGTTGGCGAACGCGTACAAAATGCGCTTGCAGAAAACGAATAAGTCTTCTAGCTGTATAAGTTCCCACTGATGGGGACTAAAGCCTGAGATTATAAAAAACCCCTTGGGATAATTTTAATAGATTATTCTTGAGGGGTTTTTATTTTGTTGATTTTTGTGCTTCATTTTTGATATAATAATATTAAATAGAAATTATTTTTTAAATCATTAAATAAAAAATAATGTGGGAATATATAGTTTGTGTTGTAGGATTTAGGCCTTTTGTGGGGCTTTGTCCTGTTTTTATCAAAAGGAGTTGTAAGATGAAGATATCAAAAATAAGGGTGGTGGTAGGAGTGCTGTCTCTTGCTAGTTTACTGGGGGCCTCTAATAAAGGTGAAGGTGTGGTAAGTCCTCAAGAAAAGGCGGGGGTAGAGCTGGCCAAAAAAGCTTCTAAGGGTGACGTTAATGATACGTATAATTACGTCCTTGATTTAGGAGATCAAGGTAAAGATGTATTGTTGAAGGCTTATAAAAATAGTCTGGAGATGAGGCAAAAGGGAGATGAGATTGAAAAGATTCTTGCGCTTCTTGGATTAAGAACCTTGAAGGAAACAGTTGAAAAATTATATGGCAAGAACGATCAGTTGTTAAAAGATTTTGAAAAAGAAGATAAGGAAGTGGTTCTTTCTGCAAAAGTGGTGACTGAAAAACCTAAAGTGCCTGAGATTGCTAAAGAGGTCAAACCTGCAGTTGTAATGCCGTCAAAAGAGATTTTTGCTCCAAAAGTAGAGATTAAAAAACCTGCGGTTCCTGAGGTTTTTCAGGAGATAAAGATAGAAAAAGACGTGAAACCTGTAGTTGTATTGTCGATTCAAGAAAGAAACGCAAGAGTAATGAATCTTGTTAGTGCAGTTAAAACTGCGGTGAAGAATAGTTATGAGCGGCTTGACCAGCGCAGAAGAGTTGTTTTTACAGCTCTTAGTGAAATACGGGATAGATACGCTGATGACAAGGGTGATTATAATGAAGCATTTAAAGAGATTGTCGACGAGATAGCGGAGGCTTATTATTTGCTTCAAAATGAGGCTGAGAGGGATTTTCTTACGAAGACGGCTTTGTTTCATTTTGGAGGGAATAAGGAATTTCGTAAGAAATTAAAATATGTTTTCGATGTTTTTAATGGACATATAGCTATTGAGCCTGAGAAGGTATCTAAGAAACCTGATGTAATCCCTCAAGTACCGCCAACTAAGGTTGCTGAGGATTCTATAAATTTTGAAACGTATCTGGAGTCTGCTGCTCTTACACCTTCAAATCAAGATCCTGTTGCGGCTGTGATAGGCATTATTGCGGAAAAACAAGAGCAAATCGGTGTGGATGATGTTAAAAAAACTTTCAGTAGACTTTATCAGAAGCATTTGGATGAAGGGAATGATGTAATTGTTAATGTGCTAAAAGAGGCTGCAGCTATTTCATTTGAGAAAGATATTCAATTGCTTGGAGACTTGAAGAAGATGAAGAAGCAAGAGAAGAATGTGATTTCTGCTTCAGTGACTAAATGGTGGAACGATGAACAACCAAAACCTGGTGATGCATGTAATCATTATGCTGCTTCAATACCTGCTAATGGTCCAGATTTGACAAATGCGGTTGAGGTGGGTGCAGCTATAAATTTTCTTAAATTTGTTTATGACAATGCTACTGGAATATCTGGGGCTCCTGCTGCGTCCAGAGCTGTTGCTATTTATAATGCTGCAACATGTGATAAAACAGGAATGGATGATCCTAATGGGTGGTAATTGATCGTTAAATAATCGGTGATATTTTGTCAGGATGAGTGCTTTTTTGGGTAAAATTTGAAGGTGTTCAGATTATTTTTGATTTTCAGCAATGGTGGATAGCTTGAGTTTTTAAAACTCCCTTGGGATAATTTTAATCGGTTATCTTGAGGGGGTTTTATATTGCGCAGATTTAACGTGGTTTTGATGATTCCCCCTACGCTAAAGCGCCCAGCCGTCGCTTATATGAATGACTTCCTCAGTCGCCCCTATTTCGCTCTAACGAGCTTCGAAGGGCAGGTAGGATGGGGGCAGATAAGGCGGATGATCTCTGATTAGTTTTTTTCGTGATGTAATTTTTTTGTGTAAAACTGCATAAGTTTGTAAAAACGAGGGATGTTTGTGCTGATGCTCTCTGCAACTTCTTCTTTGTAGATAGGGGATGTGAAATTACGATTTTTAATCATCTTTAAAAAGAGTTCAGTGTCTTCTTTTGTGAGTAACTTTGCAGGCAGACCTAATGACAGGGTTGGGGCCATTTATTCATGGTTTATGAGTGCATTCTCTTTTAGCAGAATAAGGTCCTTTTGAATATGTTGAAGAAATTCGGGTGAGCAGTGGTTTAGATCGACTAAGTCGACTTTAAATGGTAAATCAGATTCTTCAAATTCTCCCTCAATGATGGCTATGGTACGGCTTGGGATATCGCGGTAGCCAAGGTCAATGTCTGAAAGAGGGCGCTGCGTACCCTTGGCTCGTGATCTAAATAGGTAAAATGAGTAGGGATATTTTTTAAGTATGGCATTGATAATATCCCACTCTTTTTTCTTTAAGAAAATCATGAGAGTTTACTTATAGTTTTTATAAAAACAGTAAGAGTATCCTGAAATTGCGGAAGAGCATCAAACAACTCTTCACTTTTTATTGTTCCTGTTTTTTCGAGTGGGGACTGGGCTGTTTTTAGTGCAAGGTCTAATTGGTTCTTGGCTTTAAGTAAGGGGGAAATATCAATTTCTCCGAGGATAAGCGAATTGGTCATATAGATTCCTTTTCCAGGATTAAATCACGAGGATTGCATCCTATTTTTTATAAAAACTCTCTTGTTAAATCTAAGCTTAGAACATTGCTATCAAATCTCAAGGGCTTCTAAATAAAGGTCGAGTTAGGAAGGTTTGATACTGTGGTATACTAATGGTGTAGTGGAGGAAAATTAAAAGTAAAATGGGAGCT
>CAYRPI010000092.1:0-4646 GCA_964426225.1 uncultured Candidatus Babeliaceae bacterium
GCGGGGGATTGATTCCTTTGATAGTTCCTATCCTACTAAATGTGCGCGGCATGGTATTCTTTTGACCTCTGAGGGGCCCTTAAATATTACGCGTACGCAGTGGAAGGATGTGCATAAGCCCTTTTCTTCTGCGCCTCTGTGTAAGCATTATACAGCTGCGTATTTGCATCATCTTTTTAAGGCGCATGAGCCTGTTGCACACACGTTGGCGTCGATCCATAATCTGGATTTTATGAATAAGCAGATGGCGCGTTATCGCCAGCTTATTATGGAAGATAAGATTTAATCCGTACTTATGTGCTGCTCGGGTAAGAGCGGTAAATAACCGTGCGAAGAAAAATAAATTAAAAAATCCGGTTTAAAAGACCAGGCAATGTTCACGTTGTCTTTTATCGTGAAAAAAAGTAGCTTTATAGAGGATAACGAGAGGAAATTTCCATGAAAATAGTAACGTCACGAGACAATAGATTAGTTAAAGAAGCGGTTGAACTGCACGAATCAAAGGGGCGTAAGCGTCTAAAGCAGTTTATGGTAGAGGGCTTACGGTCCTGCGAAACTTTTATAAAGGCGCAGCGCTTTGAGTTGGTTCACCTTATTGTTACCGTAGATAATGAAGAGTGGGCTAGAAGTTTAGAGCCGGACGAGAAAAAAATTGTGGTCGTATTTGATACGGTTATGAAGAAGATAAGTTCAGCAACTACTCCTAGCGGGATGTGCGCTGTCTTTGCCATCCCTGAACCAGTTTCTCCTAAAAAACTTACTAATGGCATAGTATTGGCGAAGATACAGGACCCTGGAAATATGGGAACTTTAATTCGTACGGCTACCGCATTTGGTCAGATGGTTGTGGTTGTGGATAGCGTTGATATCTTTAGTCCTAAGGTTATCCAAGCTTCCGCCGGAACTATTGCAGAGGCAAATCTGGTGCGCATGGGATGGAACGAGTTAATTGATCGCGCAAAAGCAGATAAACTTTCTCTAGTAGCTCTAACCGTTGAGGGTGGTATACCCGTTGCACAGTTCTCTGGCGACAAATGGTTGTTGGTTGTAGGAAATGAGGCTAATGGGCTTCCTGAAGAGTGGCTTGCCCAGTGCAATGCTCGTGTAACTTTACCAATGCCTGGTGGTACCGAGAGTATGAATGCTGCAGTTGCAGGATCAATAGCTCTCTATGCGTTTACCCAAAAATAGAGTGGAGTCCTAATGGTTGCGTCTAACCGACTTTCGTTGGCGTCTGCAATATTTATAAACATTAATATAATGCTTGGTTCGGGCATTTTTATAAATGGTGTTTTATTGGCGCAGAAGGCGGGACCCTTGAGTGCTCTAATCTACCCCCTTGTTGGGATTTTGATATTGCCACTTATTGTTGCCTTTTCAACGCTTTTAACCTTCTTTCCGGGTGGAACGTTTTATGAATTTGGGGTGTATGTGCATCCGCTTTTGGGGTTTATAAGTAGCTGGGGCTATTTTATTGGAAAGCTTGCGTCTGCAGCATTAGGTATTCATTTTTCTATGACTACGGTTCAACAGCTCATTCCAGCTCTTCAGGTTTTTAACCCTTTGGTGCTGGATATGGGGGTTGTTGTTCTGTTTGTCCTTTTAAATATGTTTAATGTTAAAACGGGGCGCCCTATACAATATTTTTTTGTTACCCTTAAAACCGTGGCTATTTCGATAGCTATTGGTGCGGCATTGGCGTTGTTTAATATTTCTAATTTTACGTCTAGTTCACTCTATTGGGCCGCTCTGCCTGGAACAGTCCCCTTTGTTCTTTTTGCCTTTGCGGGTTTTGAGGCAAGCTGTTCGCTTAGTAAAAATATTGAAAACCCTGCGCGGAATGCTCCTCGAGCTATTTTGTTTTCCTATGCTATTGTGCTTACTATCATAACGTTGTATCAGATCTGCCTTTATGGAGCGTTGGGGCCGGCATTAGGGATGATTAGCAAGGCAGCTTTTCTAGATCCGTTTACATTTATTTTAGGGAATCTTTTTTCATCCTTTCCATTAGTTAAGAGCGCATTAACCGGTGCTGCGTTTGCAGGAATTGCTACCTCTGCATTTGGAGCCAGCTATAGTATTTTGTATAGCAACGTCTGGAACTTGTATACCTTATCGGGGTATAATGTGGTGCCCTTTTCTTCTTCACTACAGAAGCTTAATAGGTTTTATGCACCTGTAGGATGTATTCTGGTTGCCGGGCTTTTGGTGGTAGGGTATCTTTTGGGCTCTGGGGGGCAGATTGCTCCTTTACAGATTATTTCTGCATCTGCAACTACGTTGTCTTATTTTATTAGTGCTATTGCCTTTGTTATGATAACGTTCAAAACTTTGCGTAGACTTAGAGTTGTGGCAGTGTTAAGCCTTCTTAGTTGTCTCTTTTTTATACTGACGTCTATTGCGAATGCACGTTCTTTTGGTGTGCTTCCCTATTTAATCTTTGCGGCAGGTCTTGGGGTGGGGCTTATTTTATTAGCTGTAAAAAAAGAGGTACGGTAGCGTTGCAAGAAATGCACAGATACATAAAAGAGTAGTTACCATAATAAAGCGAGCGGTTATTTTGGTTTCTGGTACGCCTTTTAATTCAAAGTGGTGGTGTATCGGGGCCATCTTAAATACGCGTTTGCGCCATAATTTAAAGCTCCACTTCTGAATTACCACAGATACTCCTTCTAATACAAAAATACCACCGGTTATGGGTATAAGGCATTCGAGTTTGAGCATTAGGGCTATAACTGCAAGAGCTGCTCCAAACCCAAGGGAGCCGATATCACCCATAAAAAGTTGTGCAGGGTAGGCATTGAACCAGAGAAAACCTGCGAGTACGCCAGCCAGAAGGGTTGCTACAACGGCAATCTGAGGTTCGTGCAAAAAACAGGCGAGCAGGCCGAATATAGTAAAGTTTAATATCAATAAAGTTCCTGCTAATCCATCTAGTCCATCAGTAAAATTAACGGCATTGTCGGTGCATAGAATCACCCATACGGCCCATCCCAGGAAAAAAAGCCCGAGGGGGATTGCCCATCCCATAGCTAGAGGGATAATGAGGTCGGTTGAGGGGTGTACAAAAAAGTACCAGAGCAGAACAATGCCTCCTGCAAGGAGGATCTGAGCTGAAAATTTTGTTCCATCGGAAATGCCTTTGTGCCGTGTAATTTTTGCCCAATCGTCCCAAAAGCCTAAGAGCCCAAAGAGGGAGAGAGCTAATAAAGGAATCCAGACGGTAGGCATAGTCAGCGGAAGGGTTATGGTTGCTGTTATAAGTGCTGCGATTATCATGGGAAGGCCGCCCATAGTGGGAGTTCTGTCTTTAGTTTTGTGTAGTTCGGTTACAAATTCGCGGATTGGGGAACTAGTAAACTGTTTGAACCAGCGGATAAAGAGTCCACATAAAAGGGCAGAACAGAAAAAGGATAAGAGGGCAGTGATTCCTAGACGGAAGGGTTGGAGAGACCAGATTAATCGGACAAATTTAAGATACATGTAAAAAACCTTAAAATATTAGGATTTATCTTGGGACAGGATAAATCCTGGGAAGGGCAAAAAATGTTTGGGATTTAGGATATCAGGAGTTTTGACGGTTGCCTATTTTAGATCATTTTTAAGTTGATCTAGAGGTTGTTTGTTTGGACTGGAAAAGGCGATTGGATATTTTTTCTTAAATAGCTTGTTCAAATTATCAACGGTATCTTTTACCAATTCTTTGTAGGTGGTGCCACCTACACCTTGAGGCTTAAATTCCTTAGAAAAGAGAGGATTTTCTTTGATTTCTAGGTCTTTAAATAGAGCGGTATAATTTTCGGCTAATGTTGTCACCATATCATTAACTTCGTTGTAATCTGGGAAAAAGTTTACATCAGCACACATTTTTTTAAATAAATCGTCGTATGCAGCCGTTGATTTGACAGACCAGTAACGCGTTGCAGCATCCCGGAAGGTGGTTGGGGAGCTAACGAGTTCCATGAAGAGTGTTAAAGCCGCATTATAATTGGAAAATTCAGAGCCCCCTTGGTTTTGGTTGTTCATGGAATCAGCTGTAATAAAATTGGTTACATTATTTTCTTTGTGTACGACAACGGTAGAGGCATGTGGGGTATTTTGGTAGCACCACCCTAGCACAACTCCAAACGTATAGTCCTTTTGTGTAGCTAGTTTTTTTACGTGGTTGTAAAGCGGGACGACATCATTGCTTAGATCAGGGAAGTAATTTCCAGCGAATGTTGAGGCGAGTTTAGCCCAGTGCAGTGCAGTTAGTGTGTCTAAGGTTTCGTATACTTTTTCCATAATCACGGTTTCGATTTTTCTGCGTATTGGTTCTTGTTTGGTTTGTTTGTCCGCTACCCAGTTCTCATTCATGTAATCCCATTTTAGTGTCACAATCTTCGGGAAAAGAGTTTTGACCGTGTCGGTGTTAACCATTTTAGTTGATGAGAGGTCGATTCCTAAGCTTTTTGCATCGGGAGCAGGATTCATAAATTTTTTATAGAATTCAGAAAATCCCCTTTTAGAGACATTTGTGAACAATTCTACTAGGTAAAGAGTGTTACGTAGACTGTGGAATTCACAGGTCCACTCATCCCCTTGTGCTGGCACCGCGAGTTGGTAAATATTGTTTTTATCGTCTTTATAAACAAAAATGTCACTAT
>CAYRPI010000093.1:0-4590 GCA_964426225.1 uncultured Candidatus Babeliaceae bacterium
ATACGTATCCTCTTCTTGACTTACTCCTTTCATTGCTTGAAAAAAATCCGGAGCATTTTATTTATTTGCGAGGTGAACAAGAGCGTGGTTTGAAGTGGAAAGATTCTTTTGTCATGCGGCAACCGCTTATTGATAAGGCTGCTGCTCAGGGTAGGCGCTTTGTCGAAGTTTTGCCGCTTGAGAAGGATTTGAGTACATTTTTTAGTTCGCTTCCAGATAAGGTTGTATTTAAACATTCAGGAGTTCAAAAAGATATCCTTGTCTGTTCCTATTCAGAATTGCCGAGTGATTTTTTAGCGGATCCAAAAGTTCAGGCGTGGATTACCGGCGAAAGACGGGGTGAAGTTTCTTGGGCAACTCAAGGCTTGAATTTTCTTGGATTTGATGGCAATGCGGCTAAATGGTCTTTAATTTCATCGCCGATTAGAGTTTATCAGGATTTGCTCAATTTTCATTTTGATAATTTTGCGTTAGTGGAGGTTGGGGAGTCTTTTACACAAAGTTTACTGACATTTTGGATGCGGGATATGCTTTCAAAAGAGAGTTTCAAGAAAAATAATTATTATCTTTCCTTAGGTGTATCGATTTCGGCGGGAGAGAATCCGAAGAAAATTTCTATTTTTTCTGTGGGTTCTTCAGTGCCCTTGTCGGGGGCTATGTGGACATTAGGACGTGGTATTAAAAGAGGAATAGAGGCTGCGTGTAGAAATCTTAACGAGCAGGGAGGTATTGGGGGGGTATTTCTTAAAGTTGTGGTATTAGATGATCAATATAGTCCACGATTTACCCGAGAGAATGTGGAGTTGTTCTTATCAAAATTTGATATTCAAATGTTATTATGCCCTGTCGGAACACCTGGATTAGATTCATACCTTGATTTGGTACGCAAGGGAGAGGTTTTTGTATTTTATCCGGTTACTGGGAGTGAGGCGTTTAGATCTCCTGATCTTTTAAATCTGATAAATCAGCATGTTTCTTATGGAGAAGAAGTACAGGCTTTGATGAATTTTATGGTCTCGGAATATAAATTAAAGAATTATGCCATTATCTATCCCGATGATAGTTTTGGTAATCCACTTATGCGTGTTGCGCGTGAAACACTTGAAAAGCGTGGCGTAAAAAGCATTGTACCCATTTCTTTTTCTCGTGAACAGACTAATTTTGATGAGCAAGTTAAAAAATTGAATGAAGCAAATCCTGAGGGTATGGCATTTTTCTTTGCATCGGGGTCTATGGCGGCGGCGTTTTTAAATCGTATAGGAATGGCGTTTTTTGTGGGAAAACATTTGGCTGCGCTTTCGTATTTGGATGACCAGACCTTTAGGAGGTTTATTGAGAAAACGGGGGTGCGTTTTACCTTTTCATATGGTTTTCCGGATCCCAAGGGAAGTGATTTAGGGTTTATGAAAGAGTTTCGAGAGGTGATGGGAAAATATCATTATCAAATTGATAGTAGCGCTTTAGAAGGTTACTTAGGAGCATCTTCCTTTTTTGAAGCTATGAAGAAGGTGGGTCCACCGTTTAAGGCTGACCGAATTATGGCTTACTTAGAAAATTTAAAAGTTTCGCCTGTTAAGAATTTTGTTGACGCGCCATTTGATAGAAGAATTAGGGGGGTTGCGTTGCCTATTTGGGTAAGAGCTGAAGATGGTGCGTGGGTTGTGGCTAATGGTAAAAAAATTTTAGAAGCCACTGCTAAAAAGGTAGCATAAAGGGGGAGTTATGAAGTTAGTGCTATTACTTTTTTTTGCAGGCGCTGTTCAGTGTTGTATTCAGGCGACAGATAGGTTAGGTACCTTGCGTGAATGTCGTGCGTTTACGGCTACATATCCTGAGTATCCACAAGCTGATAATGAGGATCCGATTAATCCTATATTTTCTTCTTTTTTCAAAGCTTACGCACCCTCATTTTTGAGGAGTTTAGCGGCATCTTTGGGGGTTATGGATAATATGTGGGATTTTACATCGTTAGAAAAATTGGTTGATACGTTAAATGCTGCATCCAACATCTCTGCAAATAAGGAATCGCGGCCTGCCCTTTTAATAAAGGAGATAGCGGTAGAGCCGGGAGCGCGCATTATTTTTTGGGGAGATTTACATGGTGCAATTCATTCTTTTGTCCGTGATTTGAACGAGCTTGAGCGACTTGGTTTTTTGGATCTTGTAGATTCAAAGCTAAAGTTTAAAGATGCACGAACGTATGGGGTGATTTTGGGGGATGCAATTAATAGGACTCCTTATTCGTTTCAGCTTCTGCAAATAATTTTTCATCTTATGCTAAACAATCCGGGGCGTTTTTTTTATTTGCGAGGGAATCAGGAAAACGGAATGCTCTGGGAGAGTGGTTATTCTATGAATGAGCCCCTTAAAATGTGGTCTATGAAACAAGGGTATCATAAAGGGGCCTATGCACCGCTTCGAGATAAACTTAATCTTCTTTTTGACTCACTGCCGGATATTTTGGCATTACGATTGACGTCAAAGCCGGATGAGGTTGTTTATTGTGCGGGCAGCGCAGGAGTTCCTACTCCTACGTTATCTCATGCAAATGTCCGAGCTCTATTGGTTGGAGAGCAGCGCAAGCAACTCTTTCAGGTTCCTAGCGGACTTAATTTTATGAGATTTAATGTGGGCGTTGCCAATTGGTCGTTGCTTTCATGTCCGACGGGTGCGTATCAGTCCATGCTTGAATTTTTTAGAGATGCATTTGTGGTATTGCGAGTGGGTTCATCCTGGCGATTGTCTTCATTAGTTCTTAATTATAGAGATGTGAGAAAGAAAGAAGATTTTAAGCAGCAATTGTATGATCTGACAATGGGAATAGAGTGTGCTTCAGAAGCTGATTTAGAAAAAACCTTAAAAAAGCCTATTTACTCTATAGGATCTAGTGTGGCTTTTTTTAGTGGATATGGAGCAGCTGGAATGTCATTGGGACGGGGTTTGGAAGCAGCTATTCTTGTTGCAAATAATGCGGGCGGAGTTCAAGGATATCTTATTCGGCCGGTGGTTCTTGATGATGAAACGCTAGCACGTTATGCTCGAGCAAATGCAGAGAAGTTAAAAAAAGAGTATGGTATCGATGTTTTATTATCTGCCCAAGGAACCGAGCAAGTTTCCTCTTATTTGGATCAGGTGAAAGCGGGAAGCATAATTTCACTTTTCCCACGTACGGGAGCCCCTCAACTCAGAAATATGACTATGAAAAATATGGTACATTTTAGAACATCTTACGATGATGAGACAACGGCTGTAGTTGATTATGTAGTAAAAGAGTATCGTGCGCGGTCTTTTACTTTTGTATATCAGAATGATTCATACGGGATACCGGTTTTAGCTGCTGCTCATAAGGCTCTTGAAAAATGGGGAATCACTAAGTGGACTGATGTGCCTTATTCACGAGAGCAGGTTTCTTTTAGTGGAGTGGTAAAGAAGGTTAAAGAGACGTC
The DNA here is from genome assembly GCA_964426225.1 of uncultured Candidatus Babeliaceae bacterium. GTDB lineage: Bacteria > Babelota > Babeliae > Babelales > Babelaceae > UBA12395. Next base: position 3,447 of record CAYRPI010000093.1, read on the forward strand.
TTCCGAAGCATTAGGTATTTTCTTTTCTGCGCATGCACCTATTCGAGCATTTTTGGAGCTTTTGGGAGCGGATTTTTTTATAGGAAGAACTGTTTTTGGCTTTTCATTTATGATTAGCGAGGCAACAAGACAGTTTTGTGAGAATCGTGGAATTAAGTTTATACTGTCTTATTCAACGCCGGATCCTACTAGTACCGATACGCCTTTTATCAGGGATTATGCGAAGGCTATGAAGCGGTATGGGGTTATTCAAGATGTTAATTCATTGGACGGTTATATGGCGGGAGCTCTTTTAGTTGATGCATTGTCCAATATAGAGCCGCCTTTTACAAAAGAAAAGATTATGAAGTTCTTTGAGACTATGAAAGACCATCCCTTTGGAGGTTTTTAACTTACGTTTGATCCTTAAACGCGACAATTGGGATTGACTGTGTGGGTTGTTGCCCCTGGGAAGAAACCCCTTGTTTTTGATTATAAGACGCCACCCTTAAAAGATCTGTGGTAGTAAAAATGTGGTCAGTTTTGTGACTATTTTTTCACCTGTCGAGATTTTGCTTTAGGGGTGGTTTTTAGAGCTTCTTTTAAGTGTGTGATGCACCAGGATAAACTCTCTGTTTTTAATGAAGTGGGTTGAACCTTTGCCTCGGAAGATGCATTCTCTAAGGAGAATAAAATGTAGGTAAACATCCGCTTTTTTGTGGGGATAGAAGAATTTTTACTTTTGGTGATAATGAAGCTTACTATAACTTTTAATGATTCAAAGCGTTCGTTTTGAATCGCCCACTCTAGAATGGATGGTGTGTCTGATTTTTTTAAGAGTTTATTGGGGGAGAAAGGGTCGCAGAACAGAGGAGAAAAGCTGGTAGGAAGACCCATTACTGTGTTGTTTAGGAAGAGCGATAGATTTTGCGGGGTGTCGTCTTTTACGTGGGTGTAAATGAGATACTGTTTTTGTTCCCTCGGAATAGCGTACCATTCTTCTAGTAAGTTTTTTTTCGTTTTTGTATTCAGTTCTGTGGTGTTGTTGCTCTGTATAGATCTTTTTTTACAGATTTTTTTTGAGGAGAATCTTTTCCGTTTAACAGGGTGATTTTTTGTGGGCGCGGTTTTTTGTGGTTCCTGTTCAACTATTTCAGTTAGCTGT
>CAYRPI010000094.1:0-4466 GCA_964426225.1 uncultured Candidatus Babeliaceae bacterium
AGTGTTTGCAAGCATGGAACATGCGACGCAAATGTATCGAGGGAGCGCGGTGGTAAACCAGCTTATTTGATATAATAAAACTAGCTTGCTAAGAACAGTAAACTTTTGAGGTAATTATGGAGTATTTTTACATATATATTCTTCGTTGTGCTGATGGCACCTTTTATGTAGGGCATACAGACAATCTTGAGAAAAGAATAGCAGACCACCATGACGGGAATGGATGCCGTTATACCAAATATAATCGCCCCCTAACCTTAGTCCATAATGAGGCCTTTCAAACTCGAGATGAGGCATTTGCAGCTGAACGAAAAATCAAAAACTGGTCTCAAAAGAAAAAAGAGGCCTACATTGCAAAAAAATGGGAACAACTTTCAAAGTTTAGCAAAAAAGAATTTTAAGGCTTTTCATAATATGGAACAAATTAAAAGTTTTTTTGCCCCGCGCTCCCTCGATACATTTTTCTACGAAAAACACTCCTAGCCGCCGCCAAGGCTATGGCGGGCACGGCGGGATGAGCGGTGGAGAAAGATTTTGTGGAATATTGAAGAAGCAAAATTTTCTCTTGAATGCATTGATAAAAAGAAAGCGAATGAATAACCTGAATGAAGGTATTGGGCGCAATTTTTTCTGTATCAAAAAGGAATATGTTATCATCATACTAAATGGATTTATTAAAAAGACCCAGAAGACACCACACATAATCAGTTACCCCATAAACTCTCCCCACCGCTCATCCCGCCGTGCCCGCCATAGCCTTGGCGGCGGCTAGGAGTGTTTTTCGTAGAAAAATGTATCGAGGGAGCGCGGTGGTATTGGTCGGTTTGTAAACTGATTTCTCTATAGCTACTTTATTTTCAAAGCAAGGTCGACCGCGATTTATCCTGCACAACTTCAACCGAATGGTCAACCGTAATCGCAGGCACACTCCATTGCAGCGGATTGCCGTCCGCAAAGCCCACCAACTGGCATTCCGCTTGAGGGATAATTCCAAATTTTTCAAAAACCCCCTCTTGCATAGTCCGTGCCAATGTCACAATATCCGTTGACGTCGCAGTACCCTTATTCACAATCATGTTAGCGTGCTGGTGTGAAACCTGCGCTCCACCCACAGAGAGTTCACCCTTAAAACCCAACTTGTCTAAATAATAGGCAACATAAATCATCTTTTTACCGTTACTAACCACCGTCACTTCATTATCATGGAAATTACGAAAGAAGCTACCGCACGTACCCTTATAAGGATACCGCTGCCGCCGATGACGATCAATTTCCTTGCTTCTGCCACGCGCAAATGCCGCCTCTAACTCCGTCCCCAGCCGTAACTGGAACGTAGCATCAAATAATAGGTGTTTACGCGTATGCAACGTTGAAAAATCATACCCAAAGGCAAACCATTCCCGTGAAACCGGAATAAGCTCTCCCGTTGCAATATCTATAACACGCGCAGAGACCAAGAACTGACTTAGAAAGAATTCAAAATAGTGAATATTTATAAAAACTGATCCACCCACTGTTCCCGGAATACCGCTCAACTCTTCAAGGCCCAATAACTGGTGATCCAAGCAAAATGCAATAAGGTTATCAATAGTTACTCCTGCCCCTGCAGTCACTAACGCCTTTGAACTGTCTCGGTCCGTGACCATGATAGAGATAGCACTGGGGCGTAAAACTAACCCGTCAAAACCCGCGTCACTAACCAAAATATTGGCACCACTGCCTAATATAAAAAGCTCTAAACCCTTCTCCCGAGCAAAAGCCAGCGACTGAGCAAAATCTTCACTGGTTGAAGGCTCTGCAAAAAAACGAGCAGCACCCCCGGTTCCAAACCAATTTTTATCGGCTAAAGAAACCTGGGATTTGACAGAAAAACAGGATTTACTCATGGCATTTGACACCGTTAGGGGTTTTAAAATTACTACTTCCAGTATACCTCAAAACTCCAAGAATTTCTCTTTCCAAAGTTTGACAGTTGACATGAGGGGGTTCCCCCCTCATGTCAACCAGGGTGCACCCTGGACCCGCAGCCCTGCCTGCCCGCCATAGCTTTAAAACAGAGTCTAGTGCTCACTCACACTTATCTATTACCAGAAACAGAGAAACTCTGTTTCTGGTTGGCCTATGGGCAAGATTTTTTGTAAAAAAACCTTGCCCATAAAACCACCACCCAAGCACACCATCCACCGCCGCACTACGTGCTTCCGACTTCGCTCGAAGCTACGTCGTAACTTATGGCGTGACAAAGTCGAAAACAGGTAACGGGTTAAGGGCCCGTGGCCCTTACGGGATCAAAGGGCAGAGCCCTAGAGAGTCTAGATCTAGAGTAAAGAAATAAAAACATACTATACTTAGAGAAGAAGAAAAAAAATCCACCAAAAGGAGCATAAATGAAATTTTTTAATACTGCAGGACCTGTTAACCCTAAAGACCATTACTACGTCCCTCACCGATTTAATGAACCAGAAATTCGACAGCTGATCGAACAAAAGAAATATTTTATTCTTCATGCACCACGTCAAAGTGGTAAAACTACCGGGCTTATTCAACTGGTTAAAATGCTTAATAATGAAAAACAGTACAAAACCCTTTACGTAAATTTTGAATCTGGACAGAGTGCCCGCAGCAGAGTTATAGAAGGAATGAGCAGTCTCCTAAAAGCGCTTAAAATTGCCATTTCTAACACATTTGGGCAAGAAGATCCTGGATACCAGTTTTTAGCTAAAGATGAGCATTCGCAACGTATTACCGGCAATTCATTAAATGAATTTTTAGGCTACTGGGCATCAAACTCCAACAAGCCCATTGTAATTTTTATAGATGAAATTGATTCCCTTATAGGAGATACCCTTATCGCAGTCTTACGTCAACTACGTGCCGGATATTCAGATCGGCCAACCAATTTCCCCCAAAGCATCTGCTTAGTGGGCGTACGTGATGTAAGGGACTATCGAATCTATTCCGACGAAACTCAATCCACAGTTCTAGGCGGAAGCGCCTTCAATATTAAAGCAGAAAGTTTAACGCTTGCCGGGTTTACGCCTGAACAGGTCAAAAATTTGTATAAACAGCATACAACTGAAACCGGACAACAGTTTACGGATGAAGCAATCGACTATGCGTTTGATCAAACGCAAGGCCAACCATGGTTAGTTAATGCGCTTGCCTATCAAGCCTGTTTTAAAGACGTTATTGACCGCGCACAACCCATCACCAAAGAAACCCTAGAACGCGCAAAAGAAACCCTAATCAAACGGCGTGATACGCACATTGATGTCCTTGTTGACCGGCTTAGTGAACCGCGCGTCAGGCGCATTATCGAACCGATTATTATGGGTGATAGCATTGTTGAAAATCTACCTACTGATGATATTCAATATGCCATAGATTTAGGGCTTGTCGTTCGCCGTGAAAAGACTTTGGATATAGCAAACCCCATTTACCGCGAAGTCTTCCCCCGCGAACTAACCGCATCAACCCAAGATTATCTAACTCAGAAAACAGCATGGTATATCCGCCCTGACGGGTCACTAGATATGGAAAAATTACTCACTGGGTTTAGTGAATTTTTTCGCGAGAATTCCGAGTTCTGGCTTGAACGCTTTGATTACAAAGAAGCAGGCCCCCATCTTCTGCTTATGGCATTCTTACAACGAATTATTAATGGGGGTGGTAGCATCCAACGCGAATATGCGCTTGGTAGGCGCCGCGTTGATCTTCTTATTTTATGGCAACAACAACGAATTGTAGTAGAACTTAAAATCTGGAGAGGCCCAAACTCCATTGCAGAAGGGCTAGTACAGACCGCAGATTACATGGATAAAAATGGATCAACTGAAGGGCATTTGGTTGTTTTTGATCGAAGGACAGACAAATCGTGGGACGAAAAAATTTACCATCAACAAAAAACGGTGAACCATAAAACCATCGAATTATGGGGAATGTAAAAAACTTGATTTTTCTCCACCCTTATTGTTAAGCTCGCCCTTAGAGAGTTACCTGGGATGTCGTGTCAAAAGTTACACTCTCCCAACAATCACGTTCAGTTTAACAGGATTTAATCCTGAAAAAGGAGAAGGTATGAATTTGAATCTTATTTTTAGGCGCAAGCTCTTTCCCGCGGCGGCGATGCTTACGCTGCTGGTTGGGATGATGTGGGGCTCGAAAGTTTTTTCTATGGCTACTCCCCCCTATGACGCCACAAATGAACCCGGCGTTAAAGTAGCAATCGATAGCTACCTTAAAGAACTATGTGTAGATTTTGCACCTCCCGCCGCACCTGATGGCAGTGGCGGCATAGATGCAGCTTATATTAAAGAGCTTGGCAATGATATAGAAAAGAAAAAAGACGACACGACTGAACTTACAACCCTTAAGACCGCCCTAAATACCAAACCCCGACTCGAAGCATTCTACAAATGGCTCCAAAGTAACGCAAATGCATTCGCCTGGATTACGGCAAATACTCT
>CAYRPI010000095.1:0-4396 GCA_964426225.1 uncultured Candidatus Babeliaceae bacterium
GCTGGATAAGAACTACAACAGATTAAGTTTAAAATATTAAAAAACAAAAAGATAGAGGTAGAAAAATGGGTACAAGTTTAAATGACAGAAAGGCTAATGCTCTCAGCGATATGGCCTACATCGCAGAGAAATTAGGACAGTTAGATGGAATAAAAAACAGGGAGAATATTGGGAAGATATTTTACGATGAAAATGGTACCATCCGCACAGAATTCAAAGATGCTCAAGGCAATGAGATATCCGGACTAAAAGAGTATGCGCAAAAGATTAATGAGAACAGAGAAAAGTACAGTGATGTTCTGAACAGTAAATTACTTGGTACTACAGATGATGCCACCGGTTATAAGGGGATAGCCGTAAAAAACAGTGACGGAAGCGTTACTGTTGCCAGCGCAGGAACAGATAGTGCTATGGACATAGTCAGCGATATTCAAATAGCTATAGGAAAAATCCCGGATCAACAGGAATCAGCAAAAAATTTTGTTGAAAAGTTAAAAGATAATAAAGATGCAAATGGAAATCCAATCATCTCTACCAGTACTCCTGTAGATTTTACAGGTCATTCGTTCGGCGCAACTTTAAAAGAATTGTTAGCCACGTATTTTATTAATAGTATGAATGTAAGAACGGTAAAAGCTTTCGAGTCATGTGGGGCAAAAGGAATTATAGACAACAACCCGGAATTAGCAAATAAATATTATGCCAACAAAACATTAATAGACAGCATAGTAAAGTCTTATGTTAGCGAGTTTGATCCTGTTGTTAATTGGGATAACCATATAGGCACTATTATTAATGCCTTCAGTAAAGACGGAACATACATACAACACTCTATAACAGAAGGCGGATTTTTCTATCACAAGCTTGATAGATATGAACTTCTAGTTTACGATTCCGATGGAAATATTATTCAAGGACAAATTAATAATAAAAACTTACTTGAAGCCATACAGAATGACCCCGCAAACCTAGCAAACTATCTTGCAATCAATGATGCAGTAAAAGGATTTGGATCAGGCATGCAAAATTCGCTAGATAAATTCGTGTCTGACTGTACTGTTTTTGGCAATCCATTCGCTATTACGCAAACATCAGCTACGCTCAATTTTATAATGTCATTAATTTCCCAATACAAAACAACAAAAACTACATTCATTGACCCAATAGCGGTAGATTTGGATAATGACGGGATAGAAACTACAGATATAGCAGGCGGTGTCAATTTTGATTTAGACGGAAATGGAACAAAGGAAAAGAGTTCGTGGGTCAAAGCTGACGACGGACTGGTTGTAATGGATAGAAATGAAAACGGCACGATCGATTCTGGCAAAGAACTTTTTGGTGATCAAACAATAATAAAGGATGCAGACGGGAATCTAAAAACTGCAAGTACAGGATTTGACGCTTTATCTGAAATAGATTCAAATGGAGACAAAGTTATCGATTCTTCAGATGAAAACTTCAATAAATTAAAAATCTGGCAAGACAAGAATCAGGACGGAATAAGCCAATCTAATGAACTTCAAAATTTAGATAGTGCTGGAATTAAAAAAATTGATATTAACTACCTAACAGTTAATACCGACGACGGACATGGCAACACACAAACCAGAACTTCGGGAATTGAGTTTGCCGACGGCAGAACAGGAGTTGTTGGCGAATTTTTATTTAAGAGAAATACGATTGATACACAAAATAGTGACTTTTCAAATGTTTCTAAAGACGTACTATTCATGCCCTATCTGCGCGGGTTCGGAGAAGTCACTGACCTTTATCACGCAATGAGTAACGATTCCGCACTTAAAATATTGATGCAGGAATTCGTAAATATAGGACAACAGACTAAAGACCAGAGACTACAGCCTGGAGAAAATAGTCTACAGTCTACGGTCTACAGTCTTCAGCCTTCTTTGAACAGCAGTATCGGGTCGACAAATTTAACGAATTCCACGAACCAGGAACCAGGAACTACTAGCGTTCAAATTTCTGAAATTTTGAATCAGAAATTTGAATCTCTTTTGTTCCGATGGTGCGGAGTTGATACAATTGATGTAAATAGTCGTGGAAGCAATATTGACGCAAGAAAGCTCGCTGTTCTAGAAAAAATCTTTACTGAAAAATTTGAAGGATTTGGAGAAATAGGTAAAGGAATAAGAAGCGCCAATCCAAATACTGTAGCTGCAGCCCAACTGAATACCTTTTACAACAATATCAAAGACCGTTTCTTTGCCAACATGCTGCTTCAGTCGCACTTGAAAGAGTATGTAACATTAGGAGCAATAGAGCTTAGCGAAAATGGAGAGATAAAGGTTAATGAACAAGTAGCAGATGTTATTTTGAACTTCCAGAAAAAGGCAATAGTCTATAGACCAGAGACCGTAAATGACGAGATCGCCATACCACAAACTGTGAACGATCCACTATTCTCACTCAAATTCTACGCACTCGCAAACACAGTTAAAGCTATCAGTTCTGCAGCCGAAAAAGAAGAGTTTGTAAATTATTTTATTGGCAAAGGTGAAGGTATTTATGCAAACGAATTAAGGGGAATATTGCCAAACTTAATCCTCGGCAGTAAGGCTGGAGATACGATAACTGGAGACAATTCAAATAATAAAATTTACGGATTTGAAGGTAATGACGAACTTCACGGAGGTAAAGGCAATGATGTTTTAGTTGGCGGGAAAGGCGATGATTACATAGAAGACTATTTTGATAGTGATACATATGTGTACCGGCGCGGCGATGGTAACGATACAATAGTAGACCATAACGACGTAGGAGAAGGTGGTTGGACATATGATAAGCTTAAACTTGAAGAAATAGTTCCATCCGACATTAAAAGCATCGTCAAAGACAATTATGATTTAATCCTCACATTTAAAGAAGTTAATAATAATCCGGCCGAAAAAATTACATTTAAAGACTGGTTTGTGGGTGATTTTGGTGACGGCCACCATAATCTAAAAATGGAAGAGATTGAATTTGCCGACGGAACGAAATGGAATACGGCTAAAATTGAGGCAAATATCATCATTTACGGAACAGAGAAAAATGATGAATTATCGGGTAGCCTTGTAAATGATACCGTTTTTGCCGGAAATGGTAATGATAAAATTAATTCTAACAATGGAAACGACACTATATTTGCAGAAAATGGAGATGACATTGTTAATGCCGGCGACGGGAATGACACTATTTCTGGAGGTGATGGCAATGATACTATTTTTGGCGATAACAGCAATAACTATGCAAATGTAAATGTTCGGGGAAATGATATTCTTAATGGAGGAAAAGGTGACGATTACATGAACGGAGGTTTCGGTAATGACACTTACATTTATCGCAAAGGCGATGGCAATGACACTATATATGACCACAGCGATGTAGGCTATGGCGGTTGGTCTTATGATAAACTTAAACTAATAGACTTAACGCCATCAGATATTCTTAGCACTATTAAGGCCAATAATGATTTCATATTGACATTTAAGGATGTTAACGGTAATCCGGGAGAAAAAATTACATTTAAAGACTGGTTTGTGGGTGATTTTGGCGACGGCCACCATAATTTCAAAATGGAAGAAATTGAATTTGCTGACGGAACGAAATGGAACACAGCAGATATTGAACGATTTTATAAGCACAAAATAACAGGAACAGACGGCGTTGACAATATTGGCGAAAAAAATGACCACGGAATGGTTGTTGAAGGGAAGAAAGGTAATGACACAATCTCCGGAGGGGCTAAAGAAGATGTTTATGTGGTTAATCATGGGGATGGAAATGATGTCATTAAAACAACTGGTGGCGGAGAAGACACTATACGAATCAATGCTTCATCGGATTCGCTATCGTTCAAGAAAATGAATACAAATGACATGGTAACGCTTATGCGAAGCTTGAATGGTTCAGCGTCTCTCACGCTTGCAGGGTATCTCGATCAGCAAAAACATGAAACAGAAAAAATAAAACAGATCGAAACTATGAGTGACGGTGCAATTTTAACAGAAAAAAAACTTCAACTTCTTATCCAGGCCATTGCAGCATTTGAGACCGAAAAAGGTATATCGTGGGAAAAAGCTGTTGAACAAAATGATCCTAAAACAAAAGAAATTCTATCACAACATTGGAGCTATGAGAAAAAAGCGGAAGAATAGACCAGAGACCGGAGACAACAGACAATAGACTGTAGAATGTCTGTGGTCTATAGTCTGTAGTCGTGGTCTAACCTTGTGGAGCGAGTTTTTATGATTAATACTGGAATTGAATGCCTGGTAATGTTAGCGAAATACCATGGATTTCATGCTGATAGCGCACAATTAAGACACGCCTTTGCTATAGATAAGACCTATCTATCATACACAGAAATCTTGAGAATTTTCAATGGTATAGG
>CAYRPI010000096.1:0-4364 GCA_964426225.1 uncultured Candidatus Babeliaceae bacterium
CGACAGATTGTTTCTCCCATGTTTTGCCCCCATCTGTCGTATGATAAATAGAACCGAACTCACCGACTGTCCAACCGATATTGTTATCGACAAAATTAATCCCCAACAAAACAACGTCACCACCAGGTCGTTTGATAGGGCAACCAGCTTGATGTTTCCACGTTTTGCCTCCATCATCGGTAAAAAGAACCGTCCCCATATCGCCCGCAATCCAACCATGTCGGTTATCGGTAAAGCAGATGTCATACAACATAAAGGTGTGGAGAGGTTCTTCTCCCATCCGACGTTCCTGACCATAATCTTTTTCATGGCGTTCATTAGAGCCTTTCGTCATCAATTCCCATGTAGCGCCGCCATCAGTGGTGTGAAGGATGGTGCGTTTGTCTCCGATAATCCAACCGTTCGAGGGCAGGCCTGTTTTTGAGTCGGCGAAAAAAACCTTTGTCAATTCTAATTGGAGGCCAGGATATTGGCTATCCCATTTTCGACCACCATCAACTGTATGGAACAGATATCCTTCATAACTGACAATCCAACCCTCGTTTGGATTGATGAAATACAAACCCCTCAAGGATTTATCTCCAATAATTGCGCTTTCTATCTTTTCCCAATTTGTGCCGCCATCTATAGTATGTAAAATTGTACCCCAATCCCCTACTGCCCAGCCTTCGATAGCGTGGTTTACGCTAGTAAACCCGTCCTCAGAGAGAAATTGGAGGTCGAAAAGACTATTTGGAGTGTTGCTCTTTTGGTGAATCCAATTTTCACCGCCATCTGTGGTATGCAAAATTACCCCATATTCACCGACAATCCAACCAGCTTTGGCATCGGTAAAATATACCTCTCTGAGCGGATAGTATGTGCCGCTTTTTTGGGGAATCCAGGTTTTTCCACCATCCTTAGTATGTGCAATGACACTATCGACTTCCTCTCCGAAAGTGTAACCTTCGTTGTTGCCCACCGCCCAGCCGGTGTTGGCGTCTATGAAAAAGACATCGTAAAACCGCGCTTCCCAATCCGCGCGGCGGGCGATCGTCCAGTAACCGCCACCGCTGTTACTACTTCCTCCACAGCCAACAGAAAAAATAATGAAAATGATTGATATTACAATCAGTTTACGCATGTTTGTCACCTCTGATTCAGTTATCAGTAATTTACAGTGCGTCACAGGCAAAAAACGCTCCCAATATGCCTAAATCATGCAAATTTCGGGGCTTGGTTTACTGGGCCTGACAGAATTTCATCAAAAGTCATATATTTTTTTAATAAATTCATTAAGCGCCAGTTCGTAATTCTCAGGATATTTTTTTCCTTCTTTCAAAAGGCAGATAATATTTTGAACCAACCTGTTAATTTCCTCCAAATCATTATCTGAAGGAAAAATAAATGGAATCTTTTTGATGTAGTTCGAGGGATTGTTCGCTGAAGGATTTATAGTTCTAATTAGCTTATTACATGTGGGTGAGTTAAAAAACGCAAGCAAGTAGTATACCCATTTTTGGTCTTTAGGGAATATTCCCACTATCGATTGGTCAAACAATTTATTCTCAATTAATGCAGCAGTTATCTGGGTTGAGGATACCATCGGAACCCCAATTCCATACTTAAAATAATACTTTGAATTTTGGAAACGCGCTCTATTACTTACCTTATAACCCCTTACTGATTCAACACTCCAGTCCATATACCATAGGTCGGGTTTAAAGTATTTTATTCCGCCGCCTTTGACAATAGGGATAAAATGGCTAAGTCCAGGAATTCCTTCAAGGATATCCTCCTTAGACAAATAATCATCGCAAATCTGTGTTCTATCAACTATTTCATATTTTGGCGCATTTTTGATGTTCTTAGAAATCGGGCGTAAATGCTTTTTATCGTTGCCTGAGTAAAAGCCTGTTACACAGTCAGCAATATCACCAACCCTTGCTGTACAATTATTAATTAAATAAGTGATTTTGAGCTCTTCTGAAACAAATAAAGCCGAATCAACGTTTTCATAAACCTCTTTCTGCTTAAATGAAAATACTTTGTGATGATGCGCTGTAAACTGAGCCAGATTTCTTAGTTCGGCTACGCTTTTCAAGCCAGTTATCACGTTGAACTTATTGTTCAAACACTCTTCTTCCCTATTGCATTTTTGAAGCATTATTATACATAGATTTGAGTAACCAAAGTTAACGTTCGGAAAAAACGAAGATGGAAACAAGCATATTTCTCTGATTTTTGTATTCGTAAACAGAAATCTCCTTAGCCCCGTGTGCATGTGAAGATTTAGAAATGTATCGGGAATAATAAAAACTAAAATCCCCTCATCGCGAAGCAGTTGAACACATCGATATAAAAAGAGAGCATATGTCTCCTTCACATAAAGCATAGGATATAATTTTTTTAGATGTTTTCGTCTGTCGTAGTCTATCCAACCTCCATAAGGAGGATTGGCTATTATCCTATCGTATGCGCCTCCCATATTTGAAAAGAAAAACAATGTTTCACTGGTTAGCATATCTCCGTGGGTTACTTTTATGTTTTTCTTTTGCTTATACTTTTCTTTTAACAATTTTACTGCTTTAGGATTTAATTCAAAAGCATCAATCGAAAAATTCAATCCTATGTTATTTAACCCATCAATAAAAACACCATCGCCTGCACATGGTTCAAGCACTATCATGCCATTTCCAACCGATAGCTTTTGAATCATATAACTAACAATAGGGGCGGACTTAGTATAATAGGACCTGTATATTTCTTCCATAAAGCGATTACCACCTCAAGTATTGATTTAAGTTGTTATCCTCAAAAAAATTCATCGTATCGCTTCTAAAGTCATTAGCCCAATCAATATTGTTTTTAATCCACCCTCCAATATTAAAGCCAGAGTATTCTTCAATTTTAGCATAAGTTTCATTCCCACAATAAGCCTCCCATATGCCAGAATTTTTCAAAATCCGGAAATAATTATTATTCCTGTCTTCCTCCGCTCTAACGAAAAGACAGCATCTATAATTTTCTTCCAAACTTTTATAGATGGTTGCAACCAATAGTAATCTATTTGTGTTTCCTTTTTCATTAGAACTAAATCCACTTTTGAAATCTACTACGAACCGTTCCCCTCCTTGCTCAAAATGTAAATCAAGTTCAAGTTTTATTTTTCCTGAAGTGACGAAGCTCCACACTTTGTTGTAATATTTCTTTAATTCTTTCTTTTGTTCTTCCGTTATAGTTAGAGCATCGATATAGTCTTCAATTTCGTTAGTAAGTTTCTGTTTCACTTCCAAGAAAAGCGGTGGAACAAATAAAGTGGGGTCTTTGCCAGGATAATCAAAACACAGCTTGCAAAAAGGCTCCCATAACTCACCAATCCTACGGGAAAATGTCATATATTCGTACGACCACACATCATTCCTGGATTCAATCACTACAATATTGCTAGCGTGCATTATCATTAGAAGGCATTTGAGAATTTCTTCATTGTTCCACTTTTCTTTTGCGGCTTTCTGCAATAACGCCTTTTCGACATTCTTGCGTGTTTCGGAAATAGCCTTATTTATTGCCGTCGCTTGTTTTTTGAACTGCTTAAAGGCATAGGTACGTCTGACTTCTTCAAGGGATTCCGCTGCTCTTTCCCTAAAATAAGTTAGCAGTTCCTGCTTTCTTAAACTTAACGACTTATCAATAGTAATCATATCAGCTCACTTTGTTGTCAATAAATATTATACACATGACGTGAAACATGATGCGTGATGCGTGAAAAGTCTTTGCCTTTTTGCCCCCTTGCCCTTTTGCCCCCTTGCCCTTTTCGTCAAAAAAGCGAAAGCTGTCGAGCCTCCTCTTTTTTTACCGATTTGCCCTCTTTAGGTTTCATTAACGTCATGCCGCCTGCTACTTGGTGAGCAAGGCGCGTCGGCTGCGGCAAGCGATAATTTCTACAGCATTTGAGAGTGTACTGAATAGCAGATTCCAGGCTAATTTTATGACCAACGGAAACGTAGACGAAGTTCACATTCTCCCTTGTGCGCACAACGGCACCGATGATGTCATCTCTATCATACAAGTATGCGTAAGAACCTGTTGCCATGCCGGGTTGGTTATGTCGTCCGTAGAGGCGGGATTTTGCGCAGCCGATTGTGGGTTTATCCAAAAGCAAACCAAGATGGGATGCTATTCCAAAACGACGAGGGTGGGCGATGCCTTGACCGTCCACGATAATTAAATCTGGTTCGGTAGATAACTGCTCAAAGGCAGCGATGATTGCCGGACTTTCTCGGAAGGAGAGCAAGCCGGGAATGTATGGAAATTCGATGGGCTGCTCAATGCGAATCTGGTCGATGAGTTCTAATTCCGGATAGTTTAATATTACGACAGCG
>CAYRPI010000097.1:0-596 GCA_964426225.1 uncultured Candidatus Babeliaceae bacterium
GCTTGAGCTTTATGATTTTTTTCAAAAAGATCATGCTGGTGATACTTATATAAATGGGATTATCAAAGCAGTTGATAACCGAGTGAAGGAGCATGATGGACGCGGTGCATGAGTTGCTTGCAGGGCGCTATGCGCGCGCACTTTTGCAGTTTTCCAACTGCCCCTATGATCAAGCGCTTGCATGGCGTCTGGATGCATTTGTTGCGTTTCTCAATCGTTATCAGATTGAATTGACAGGGGTAAGTTTAGATATTTTTTTGCGAATTGCTCGCATATATGAAGTGGAAGCAAGTTGTCTTGAGTCGCTTGTGGCTTTGTTAAAGATGCAGAAGCACGAAGAGCTTTTTATAAGTGTTGTACGCAATTTTGCGCAACAATATAAAGAGCTTTATAAGTTGGAATTCTGCTCAATAACGTCTTCGCATGTTTTGACGGAGGAGCAGAAGGAAGCGTTAGAAGCGTTTCTTGAGCGTGCCTCGGGCAAGCGAATTTTTTACACGACTGCGGTTGATCGAGGTTTGATTGCTGGTGTGCGAGTTGAGGGGGACTCGTTGATGTGGGAGCATTCCATTTCGAGCCAGCTTCGGGCGATAGAG
>CAYRPI010000097.1:606-3871 GCA_964426225.1 uncultured Candidatus Babeliaceae bacterium
GAGCAGTTGCAATAAGGGTGACGTATGGAAATAAAAAGTACTGACCTAGTTTCGCTTTTTGAGCGTTCGCTTAGAGAGCTTAAAACAGGTAAGCCAGAGCAAAATCTTCAAGAGATTGGTCGAGTAGTTCAAGTGGGCGACGAAAATTGTCGTGTTCATGGGCTTTTATCGGCCGTTTATGGAGAGCTTTTGCAATTTGAAGGGGGAAACCAGGGAATCGTTCTTGATCTTAAAGAGGATCATGTAATTGTTTTTCTTTTATATTCCCACATTCCCGTCAATGAGCAGGAGATTGTTCGTCGAACAGGAGGTGTTTTTAAGACGCCTGTAGGCTCACAGCTTTTAGGTCGGGTTATTGATGCGGTTGGTACGCCTATAGATGCTCTTGGTGAAGTTGCTTGTGAGGACAAGTGGCCGATTGAAGTTGATATATATGGGATTATTGATCGAACTCCAATTGATCAACCCCTTGAAACGGGGATTACGGTTATAGATGCCCTAGTTCCGATTGGAAGAGGGCAACGTGAACTTATTGTTGGTAATAGAAGTACGGGCAAAACCGCGATAGCGCTCGATACTATATTGCACCAGAAGGGACTAGGAGTTTATTGTATCTATGTTTCTATTGGACAAAGGCAAGCGAATTTAGCGCGTATAGTACGTCTTTTTGAAGAGAATGGGGCACTTGAATATACGGTTGTGATAAGTGCAGACGCAAGTACGTCAGCCCTTAATCGTTATCTTGCGCCTTATGTTGCGACGACTATTGGTGAATATTTCCGTGAGCAGGGTAAAGATGTACTGATTGTTTATGACGATCTTAGTAATCATGCGGTTGCTTATCGTGAAATTTCTCTTTTAATGCGGCGACCACCGGGACGAGAAGCGTATCCAGGAGATGTCTTTTATTTACACTCTCGTCTGTTAGAACGGGCGGGAAGGCTTGCAAAAGGCGGATCTATTACTGCATTACCTATAGTACAGATTCAAGGGGACGATATAACGGCTTATATTCCCACTAACCTTATATCTATTACCGATGGGCAGATATTTTTGGATACCAAGCTCTTTAACGCGGGTGTTTTGCCTGCGGTGAACGTAGAGCTTTCAGTTTCACGGGTAGGGGGAGCTCAAACGAAAGCTATTAAAAAGATGACGCGGTCATTACGGCTTGAGTTGGCTCAGTATAACGAGCTTTTGGCGTTTTCTCAGTTTGGGTCTGAATTAGATGCGGTGTCACAACGTCGCTTGGCACGAGGTGCAGTAGTTTTGGAACTTTTAAAACAGCCGCAGTTTGAGACCATTACTTTTGTGGATCAATCATTACAGCTTTTCTTGTTGCGTGAAAACTTTTTAGATACGATTGCTCTAAAGTCGGTCAGGGATTGCGTCGTTCAGTTTATTAGTTATGTGCGGTCCGTTTATCCTGATATTTATAAGTCTATAAAAGAGACGAAAGACATGACGCCAGAGACACTTAACTCTCTTCGTGAAGTTGCACGAGAGTTTATTGGAGTGTTCATTCAACCAGCTGAGCCAAAGAGATAAAAAGCTCTTTGAATTAGATGTTATTCTGGTGTATAGTAGAAGTAAATTAATAAGCGCCCATAGCTCAGCTGGATAGAGCAACGGATTTCTAATCCGTAGGTCGCAGGTTCGAATCCTGCTGGGCGCACCAGTCTACGCCTACCCAGCCGCCGCCTGACGTGGGATACTCTTTGAAGTATGCCTACGGCTATGGCGGGCACGGCGTGGGTTAGACTTTGAGGTGTAACTACGGCAGAGTTTATCCTGAGCTTGTCGAAGGGTCTGGCACGGCGCCAGCCCGCCATAGCTTGACTCGCACTTCGACCTGTCCTCCATAAAAAGGGCTCTCATCCGCTCATACTGAGTGTTTTTACCTTCGCAACACCTCTGGTTTATGCTTCGGTAAAAATGTATCGAAGTATACGAGCGGTACGTAAATAGTCGCATGCACTTTGTTGGAAATTGGTTGATCCGTAATTTTTGCCACAGGCTGTGGCACTTTTTCATATGTAAGGTAGAATGCCCTCATTCTGAAGATGTTGCGTTCTGAAAATCCTTCTATTCCAGGGAATTCATTTTGAAGGTCCTTGGAATAGCTTTTGGGTAACGCTCGATCCCCATGTGTTCTGTTTTTGTTTTTCAGCGATGGTTTGTCCGATATTCCAGTAAAGTTTAAGAAGCTCTTTATTTGCAGAAAGAACGGCCTTGATTTGTGCTTCTTGTACCTGTTTTTTTATGTCGGCAAAAGTTTGAGCATATTCTTCGATTGGCGTGAGTTGAGAATTTCTTTTGCTTTCGAAATTTATATAGACATATACTTTATGCTCAGTTTAACAAAACAAGCATTTTAGATATGGATTTTAGAAACAACAGTTTGTCTCTCAGAAATTTATTCACAGTCTAGTTTTGGTCTTGAGATAAGGCAATGCAGTGATAGATTCTAAGGCGTAAAGCGCTTGGGACACAACAAATACCAATAAAGCTTCCGCAAATGGTTTCTTTTGTTTTGCCAGTTTAGATATTCGCCTGGAGGTGGTAAAAAGCGCATAAAAGTTAAAATAAATAGCAGGTGTATTATTGGAAATTAAAAGGTGTGTTAATGTGTAATGAGTATAGAAGTTAGCCTTGTTTCACAGGAGCCCCTATGAAATTTTTTTCTATTGCAGGACCGGTTGTCCCGGAGAAACATTATTGTTTGCCAATAGCAGAACGATTGAATGAAGAAGAGTTCCGTTTACTTATTGAGCAAGAAAAATACTTTATTTTACATGCCCCGCGGCAAACGGGTAAAACGTCAACTATGCTTAATTTTGCCAAAATGCTCAACATAGAGGGAGTTTATACAGCTCTATATGTTAATATTGAGGGTGCACAGGCTGCTCGTGCAGATTATAACCATGCTTTGCCTATAATTGTGCAGGAAATTGCAACACGAGTTAAAGAACAGTTGCCAGAGGAAAAAGAATTTTTGGGGATTTTTCAAGAGCTTAAGAAAGAAGCGGTTCCTGCTGGAAGTTTATTGACCACGCTTTTGAGCAGATGGTCTGCGCAGTCAGCAAAGCCTATTGTTCTTTTTATAGATGAAATAGATTGTTTAGTAGGGGACACTCTTATTTCTGTTTTGCGTCAATTGAGAGCAGGGTATGATAAGAGGCCAAAAAACTTTCCTCAATCTCTCTGCCTAATTGGGGTGCGTGATGTTCGTGATTATCGTATCTGGTCTGATGAACAACAAACT
>CAYRPI010000098.1:0-3655 GCA_964426225.1 uncultured Candidatus Babeliaceae bacterium
AGTTAGCTGTGGCTCGGCTTTCTCGTTTGGGTCGAAAAATTGGAAAGATGGCATACCAAAAAACTCGTCAGGGTATAAGGCTATCGGTTTTAAAATGGTTGTGGGAGATTGTGGTGGTGTCACGATTTCCTGGTCAACGGGCACGTTGGTTGAGTTGTTTTCTAGGGGAGCTAGTATGTCTTGTATTGGGGCATTGTTTTCATCTAGCCAAAAAAGCGTTGGGTCGGGAGTCGTTGTGAATAGAAAGTTGGATGTTTGTTGATCATCGAGATCCAGAAGGCTGAAAGGTGATTCTGTGTTATCGTTTTCCCATTCATTCATAGCCCAAAGGCTGCTTGTGATAGAAAAAAGTAGCAGGACAATTAGCGGTGGCAGATGTTTTCTGATCATAAAATCCTATTATTTCATAGTGTGTTTTTATTCATTAATTATATTATTAGAATAAATCAATAATATTTTTTGTAAAATACAGAGTATCATTTTTTGCACCCAAAGACCTGGGGGATTATTTTCGGGCGGGAGTAGAGGGAGAGAAATATGTTAGACTGGGGGGAATGGTATAAAAATTATTGGTTGTGTGAGAGGGTGTTATGATGGACGGGAAAAGCTGTGCTAGCGAACGCTTAATGAAAAACCCATGGCATTCAAAATTGCTACGAGTGAGCAGAGTTCAGGGTTTCCATCTTTTGAGAGCATGCGATATAGGCTTTCTCGTCTAACATGTGCCCGTTTGGCGAGACCACTCATGGTCCCCTGGGCTTCTGCTACGTTTCGTAGAGCGCTGAGAAATATTGCTTGTGACTCCGTATCGCCTTCTAAGCTTTCTTCAAGGGCAGTATTTAGATAAACGATTGCATACTCATGGTCCTTAAGGCGTTCGATGAGAGAGCTTTGATAATCGATTGCTTTTGGGCTTTTTTTAATTGAAGTGGTGAGTGCTTTCTTTTGTGTCATGGTTTTACTCCTCGTTCTTTGAAGTCTTGAAAATATTTCTTAGCCTTTTCAATATCTTTTTGCTGTGATTTTTTATCCCCGGCACACAATAGCAAGATAATTTGAAGACCAAGTTTCCCAAAGTAGACTCGATAGCCTGGTCCAAAATCGATTTTAAGCTCGCAAACCGCATTGCCAACTGATTCACAGTTTCCAAAGTTTCCGCGTTTTATGCGTTCAAGTCTCAAATCTATTAACGCCTGAGCCTTTTGGTCGGTGAGATCATTAAACCATTTATCAAAAGGACATTTTCCTGTTGAGGTTTCATAAATTTTTAGTTTATATTCCACTATTATCCCAGCAGGAAACAGGTGTGACAATGGTTGTCATGTGTAAGCATGGCATAAGTGTGTTTTAAATGCAACACTTTGTTTTTACTTTGATTTGGGATTAAGGGCACAAAGTTAGGGCCGGCGGGGAATTAACCAACCAGCCCCGTCTGTTTTGATTATGCTATATCTCCTTGCCAACCAAGGTTAAGGGCAAGGTCGTGCAGTATACCTTCCCATCTCTCCATTCCGGGAGTCCTGAGAAAAGAGTGTAGTTGCATTCCACTACCAAGATCACTATCGCCAATACGTTTAACAACGACTTTTGTAATTTCCATTGCTTCTTGTAATGTTGGGCGAAGTTTTTTTTCAACTACCAAGTAGCTAAAAATGGGGTCCTTTTTTACAAGAGCCACATTATGTTCGAAGAGCTGGGCCCCGTTATTTTTCTGGTACCGTTGTCTTTCGAGGCTTTTGCAGGCTTCTTTGTAGAGTGTGTCGTAGAGTGTGTCTGGGATGACACCATACTCTTTTGTTGGTGCGTGATTTGTAATAAACAGAGGATGTTTTTCTACTAGCGCCTTGATGGTTGTAAGGTCGTTTACTTTAATAGCGGCGAGTAATTTTTGATAGTCCCCGCCTTTCAATTCTGTAAGAAGCTTTTGGTACTCATCTGATGCGAGTAATTTATGCGCGAGGTACCCCTCAAAATCACCACGCTTTGCAATGGCCTCTGGGCCTTCTTTATAGAGGTTTGGATAGCGTTCTGCGACATTGAAGTTGAGATTAAAGAGTTGATTGATGAGGGGCGGGTTCGCCTCGAGTATGGTTTTGGCGCCATCAATGTTGTTTGCGAGGAGTGCTTCTTGGAGGTTAACCCTCTGTTTTGCCTCCTGCTGTTTTGCTTCCTGGTTTGCTTCCTGGTTTGCTGCTGGCATGTTCGATGCGGCAACGGCTATGCAGCCCAGTAGGGCCAGTTTAAGATAATTCTTCATGTGAATACTCCTTTGTGCAGCAGTGATGCTGCGATAGGTTGTTTAAACGGCAACAAAGTATAGCATTACAAACAGAAATACTTTTGCCTCGTTATTGAGCATAGCATAAGAAAAAAAGGGGGGGGCAAGAGTTTCAAATAGAAAATTTTTAATATAATTCAAAAGGGTGATTATTTCCGGGCGGGAGCAGAGTGGGGAAATATGCTAGACTGGGGGAAAGGTATAAAAGTTATTGGTTATGAAAGAGGGTGTTATGGCGGACGGGAAAAAAAAGCAGATTCCTATTGGGATAGATGATTTTAAAGAGCTGGTTGAGGGGAATTATTATTTTGCGGATAAGAGCCTGCTCATAAAAGAGTTTCTCGATTCTGGCGCAAAAGTAACGCTCATTCCTCGTCCTCGACGGTTTGGAAAAACTCTTAATCTATCGATGATGTACTATTTTTTTGAAAAGGTAGATCCTTCGCGTCGCGCTCTTTTTAATGGTCTTAAGATAGAACAGTATGCTGGTTGCATGGAGCACCAAGGGAAGTATCCGGTAATCTGGTTGACGTTTAAAGATGTAAAGACAGGTGATTGGAAAGAGTGCTATCGCCTGTTACGCGTACAGATTATGAGAGAGTTTGAACGGCATGGTTATGTTCGGGAATTTCTTTCTGATGTTGAATTAGCGGCATTTGAGCGAGTAAGACATGGGGTTGGGGATTTTGCCGATTTTAGGGACTCTCTTCTAGCTCTTTCAATTTATCTTGAGCGTGCTAATAAAACACAGGTTATGATTTTTATTGATGAATACGATGCGCCTATCCATGCAGGTTATCTTAATGGCTATTATAATGAGGCGATTGACTTTATGCGTGGATTTATGTCTGCGGGGCTGAAAGGTAATAAAGCGCTTTATTATGGTCTATTGACAGGTATTTTGCGAGTAGCAAAAGAGAGCATTTTTAGCGGCATGAATAATCTTGAAGTCTGTACGTTGTTGCGCAAGAGTTACGACGATAAATTTGGATTTCTTGAAGATGAAGTTGTGTCCATGCTTTCTTACTTTAGTTTAGAGAACAACTTGGATGACGTTCGTAAGTGGTATGATGGGTACCAGAGTGGAAAGTATAAGGTCTATAATCCCTGGTCAATTGTTAACTGTGTTAAAAATGGTGGGGAGTTGTTGGCTTATTGGGTTAATACGAGTGACAATGCTCTTATTAAAGATCTTCTTCGAAAAAGTTCTCTCAAAATGAAAGAGGACTTGGAGATTCTTATTAAAGGTGGCAAGGTGACCAAAGTTCTTCAAGAAAATATAGTAATGACTGATCTTGATGCGAAGGATGAAGCGCTCTGGAACTTCTTGTTGCTTTGTGGCTATGTGACGTGCGAAACCAATAGGCTTGCAGGACG
>CAYRPI010000099.1:0-3652 GCA_964426225.1 uncultured Candidatus Babeliaceae bacterium
CCTTCAGAAGCCAGGCAATGGTGACTCCTCCGGTGGCTATCTCTTTTAGAGAGC
This sequence comes from uncultured Candidatus Babeliaceae bacterium, assembly GCA_964426225.1. GTDB lineage: Bacteria > Babelota > Babeliae > Babelales > Babelaceae > UBA12395. Next base: position 55 of record CAYRPI010000099.1, read on the forward strand.
GGGCTAGGTTGTCTAGTTCGTCGCCCTTTAGATGCGGAGAAAATAGGGAGCAGGCTAATAGAGCATGCGTTAGAAAATGTTTCATAGAATTGACCTCTTTCAGGATTAAATCCTGTTTTTTGAGAGATATTTTTGGACATTAAGTCTTATGTTAATAAAAAAATAACAGGTGTAGAGTGCAGCGAGCAAGAGTTTGGAAAAATTTAATTTTTTAGCGGAACTTGCCGGCTATCCTTTTAGGCAGTAAACTCAAAGAGGTCTTTATATAAATGCGTTAGTTTTACGTATGATTTTAGGCGTTTTTTAGGATTAAATTCGACGTTTGTTAGTTGTATACATTAAACAGGGTTTGAGAAATAGATTCTCCACCATTGTACTTAATCTAGGACTTAGTTATGGATCATAAGCATTGCGATCTTTGCGGAAATGGTGCACATCCTATAAAGGATGAGTTAATTTGTCACATTCCTTACGCAGGTATTTCGTTGGCAATTAGTTTTGTTCTTCTGGCAACGTTTCATTTTCTGGGTCTAGGAATTTATCCTGAAGAAGCAGTTCGCGAAGGTTATCATATTCTTTTTCACTCCTTCCACTATTTACATATAGTTGTGGCGGTGGCTGGTGCGGTTATAGCTTTTTTCCGTCGGTCGAACCGGATAATTTTGGGGTCGCTTATTTCGCTTATTATTCCAACGCTCTTTTGTATAACCTCAGATATTTTACTGCCTACTCTTTCTGGCCGCATATTGGGGGTTGATATGGAGATGCATGTCTGCTTTTTTGAATTTTATGATGCTATCAATTTAGTGGCTTTCATGTTGGTGGGATATATCTGTGGAATGGCGCTTTTATATAACAAAGAATCGCTAAGAACCTTTTCTTTGACTTTCCATTTTTTCCATATTTTAATTAGTTCTATGGCGTCGACCTTTTATATGGTTGCGAATGGATTTGACGGCTGGTACGAGTCGATGGGCATCTTGTTCGTTTTCCTTTTTATAGCGGTCATTGTGCCGTGTACCATGTCGGATGTTGTAGTTCCATTTTATTGTGCGCGTGCAACAAAGCACTAACTGTGGATGTTGGGGTATGAAAAGCATCGAATTGCGTGGGGTAACGAAGCGATTTCGTGGCGAGGCAATCCTTGAAAACATTAATCTGGTAATCCCTTCGGGGAAGTTTTTTGCTCTGCTCGGACCAAGCGGTTGCGGGAAAACAACTCTGTTGCGTCTTATTGGTGGGTTTGAATGGGTTGATAAGGGCGAGATACGGCTTGGAGAAAAGGTTATTACGCATCTACCTAGCAATCAGCGAAGTGTGAATACCGTATTCCAAAATTATGCACTATTCCCTCATCTAAATGTCTTTGATAATATTGCCTATAGTTTGCGTGTACGGAATCTTGAGAGCGAGGTTATCAGAAAGCGCGTTGGCAAGCTTGCAGAGGTGTTTGGTATTGATCGGCATTTATATAAAGATATAAGTGAGCTCTCGGGCGGCCAGCAGCAGCGCGTAGCTATTGCGCGGGCGGTTATTAATGAGCCGGATGTACTTCTGCTTGATGAGCCATTGGCAGCTCTGGATTCAAAATTGCGCGAGCGCCTTTTGGTAGAATTAAGTGATCTGCAGGAACTGCTTCAAACGACCTTTATATACGTTACTCATGATCCTTTTGAGGCTCTTACGGTTGCTGATCAGATGGCCATTATGAACAATGATGGTGATATTGAACAGGTGGGTACACCACGGGAAGTCTATGAATACCCTGTATCCTCTTTTGTAGCTCGTTTTGTCGGAACAACTAATATTCTTCGGGGCTCTTTTGTGGTTAAAGATAAGACTATCGGGGTAGAGGTTCCGGGGATAGGTGTTTTTGCTCTTGATGTTACAAGTGCGCCTGCCGGTCTGCTTGCCGAAGGGTGTCTTACGGTTCAAGAGGGTGCTCAGGCCTTTATTAGTATTAGACCTGAGAAAATTATGATCTCTCGTCGTGCGATTGAGGGCATGGAGCCCAAGTTAACGGGTAAGGTTGAGACAAAGGTCTATTATGGGCATTCAACTATGTATCAGGTGCGTGCTAATGATTCGGTTATACTACGTGTCTTTGAACAGAATGAGGAGCATGTTCGTCAAGAGGTTATAGACTACGATGATCCGGTATTTTTGTATTGGATTGATAAAAATGTGGTGGTGCTTGAGCGATGAATCTGCGTAAAACTTTTTTAGAACAGACGCCGTTTCTTTTTGGAATGCCTGCAGTGGTATGGCAGGGTCTATTTGTTTACCTTCCGTTTTTTTTTATTTTATTGTTAAGTTTTCGAAACGGGAATTTTGAGTATTTTACGCCTTTTTTTCAGGGGGTGTACTTTTGGGTTATTGTCCGTTCGCTAGCTCTTGGGCTTGGTACGGCCCTGTTGTGTCTTATCATTGCGTTTCCGATTGCCTATTGGATTGCGCTCTGCTCCGGTGCGTGGAAGAATAGATTGCTGTTCTTACTCTTTATACCCTTTTGGACGAACTTTCTATTGCATATTTATGCATGGATGTTTGTTATGGATCGGCATGGAATTATAAATACGGTATTGCAGTGGTTGGGAATTATTCATGAACCGTTCCATCTTCTTTATACAACTACAGCAGTTTTTGTGGTGATGGTCTATTGCTATACTCCTTTTATGGTGTTGCCTATTTATACGGCACTTGAAAAGTTTGATGTACGTTTGCATGAGGCCTCTTTGGATTTGGGTGCTACATGGTGGCAGACGTTGTGGCGCATTGTGGTTCCGCTTAGTATGCCGGGCATTCGCTCAGGGTTCTTTTTAGTTTTAGTCCCTGCATTTGGGGAGTTTGTTATTCCCGAGCTTATAGGTGGTGATAAGGTTATGTTTGCGGGAAGTGTGGTGGCTTATCACACGCTCCATGCAAAGACCGCTTCTGCTGGGGCGGCATTTACTATTTTGATATCACTGGTTTTGGTCGTAGTTATGGGACTGGTTAGTCTTGCCATGAAAAAATTTGGCAAGGGGAAATAGGAAGAGATATGAAAAGCTTTCAATCCCAACGTGCGCGCTTGTGGAACCTTATATGGGTGATAGTTGCCTTTACTATATTATTTGTGCCTATCATTGTTTTTTTAGCATTTTCATTTAATAATGCACCGTTCCCGTCTCCTTGGAGTGGATGGACGCTAAAGTGGTATCGCGAGCTTTTCTCTTCTATGGAGATCTGGCAGGCACTTACTAATTCATTAGTTATCTCTTTTTCTGCTGTTGCATTGAGTGGAGTGATGGGAGTGTTTTTGGTTTTTTTGGCTATGCAGGGTGGACGAATACGTTTTATTTTGTCTCATTTTTACGCTAACTTGGTACTTCCGGAAATTGTGTTGGCGGTGGGATTGTTGGCGCTCTTTACCACGGTGGGTGTGCCTTTAGGGATGACTACGCTCATAATTGCGCATACAGTTTTGGGCCTTGGCTATGTGGTGCCTTTAGTACATGCGCGTTATGAAGAGCTTGATTATAGGCTTACGGAGGCGGCGATTGATCTGGGCGCGACTCCATTGCGTGTTTTTTCGACCGTGACATTGCCTCTTTTACGG
>CAYRPI010000100.1:0-2147 GCA_964426225.1 uncultured Candidatus Babeliaceae bacterium
GAGCCTGCGCTAAAGCTTGCGAAACCACACGCGCCCTAATTCGCTGCATAGCCGCACGCTCCTGTTGAATAGAAATCCGTTTTACTAAAAGGACAAGAATTTGTTCTTTCCCTTTTAATAGCTCATTCTCACGCGCAGCCTCTACCTGTTTCCACCGCACAACCTTACTGGCAATCTTATTATAAAGATCTTCTCTATTTTCACGCTCTTGACCAATAAGTGCAAGTTTCTCAAAAAACTCCTCCCGCTGTTTTTCTGCAGCATGTCGCTGAGCCTTCTGATCCCTAATATCCCGAATAAATTGAGGCAAAAATTTAGAACGAAAGACATACCAAAATAAAAAAATTAATACGCCAAAATTCAAAAAAGCAAAAAGAAGATCTACAAAAGACATCAGCGACCTCCAGAAACAGTTTCCACCACCACATTCTTAAGATCTGTAATAGCTTGTCGCTCCTCCGTTGCACTTAAAGAATCTGATACTCGTTCACACTGAATTCTACTTATGCTTCCAGCCTTCGCAACAACAGGCATACGTGAACGAAGAACCGCACAATGGCGTCCCCATTGGTCTTTTACCAGAGCATTTTGTAAATCAACTTCTGACTCAAAGAGCGCCAAATACGGATTAAGTGTAGAACCTGGAGCATCACTTTTTCGTAAAACTTTAAGCCCTGGCTTGAGCAACAGATGCTTCAAAATAAAGTAAGCGACAAGAAAATGCACTACCTGAAGCAAGAGTAGCGCATTCGGCGCTGCAATCTCCATCGGGCTTACTTAGCAAAGAAAATAAGCGCGCCTGATATAAGAAGCGCATAGATTGCCATGGTTTCAATCAAAATGAGCGCCAAAAACATAGTTGCCCGAATATTTCCTGCACTCTCAGGATATTTCCCGATATTTTCACAGGCACGAGAAGCGACCATACCCTGGGCAAGCGCTGCTCCAAAAGTCCCCATGCCAATTGCAAGGGCCGCCCCTATAAATCCAGCCGCCTTAGCTATAAATAGATATTCTTCCATAAGAAGACTCCCTCAAAGTCGAATTTGCGAGGCAATTAACGTCTCACTCGTCGGCAATCCAGTATAAGAACTAACAAATTCCGCTACGCGTTGCGCATGAATCTGCTGCAACGCCACATCTGATTCAAAATCTTTGTTGCAGTCAAGTACCAAAACGGGTACATCACGCACAAAAGAAAAAACATTCTGTTTATGTATTAACCACGCTTCATGCTTATCATGTATCAATTGGAGATAGTCTAAAGAAATTAACTTCTCCTCAATCCGATTACGCTGGCTTAATCGTTCAAAACAAATTTTTGGATCTGCACGAAGGTAAATAAATCCCGCAGGCTTTTCCATGCGATTTTCAACTAGCCACAAGAACCAATCGTTATATAAAGTCCACTCAAGGTCGGTAATCATTCCAAGATCATGCCAATTTTTTGCAAAACAATAATCAGCAAAGACAGACCGTTCGGCCAGTAGAAATGGTTTTTCATTTTTCTTAACTTGCTCTTCTAGAGCGATAATACGAGTCATAAAAGCATAGGTTTGGAAGGTATATGCCCACCGTTTCCCATCTTTATAATAAGCCTCAAAAAGGCTTTCTCCTCCAACATTTTGCCATGCCTCAAGAGACTCATAGACTAACTGCGTCTTTAAATAGCTTCCCATTTTTTTCAAGAATGTTGACTTGCCCGCGCCAATATTCCCCTCAACTACAAAAAACGCCATAGAATCTCTCCGTCGCCTAGATATAACCTTTCTTCGATTCTACGATACTACGCAGTAGATAAAAAATCGAATACTTTGTCATTAGAGTTAAATATTTGGTAGTCTATTCCCCAAATGCAAAACAATTTGTTCGATGAACAGTATACCAGAAAAGCCTTTTTTATGAATATAAAAGCATATTTTTTTCTCCCACTTCTCAGCATAACTTTACTTCAACCCCTTTTTAAATTAAGAGCAACAGAAACTTTCAACTCCTCTCAATCTCATGAGGATATAGAAAATTTTTTTGATCTAAACAACTCGACGTATGATGAATCATTTCCAACCTCAACCACACGTGCGGGTGGCGGGATAACACCTGATATTATTCTCGATTTTATAAACGATGACATTCTGGCTCTGCTTCAG
>CAYRPI010000100.1:2157-3632 GCA_964426225.1 uncultured Candidatus Babeliaceae bacterium
AAATTTTTATAAATACACGCACCCGGTAAATGTTCGCCCTCTGCTTGAACTACCGTCTCTACGCCCCCCTTTAAAACCATGCTGCTGCAACGAACCACTCTGGAATGTCAACCTCTTTTACAACCAAACTCGACAACAATATTTAACCTATAAAAGCCCCTATATCCAAGATTATCTTGCATTTTCAGACACAGAACTTACAGACATTTTCAATCAAATAGCAGACCTTCTCCATCCTATTTATCCTAACCTGCCCAATATCCCAGACGTACTTCACCTCTTTGATAAGATAAAATTTGAAGAGAGACGTGCTGGGGCCATCTTTTCTGTTCTTAAAAATAAAGGCCCTTTCTCTTTCTATGCCGCACTTCCCCTCTATTTTATAGAACACAACTTCTACCTAACTCCAGATGAACAGCATGCCATTGAACACTCTGCCTTTTTCCAACAATTTGGGGGAACCGGTGGGCCTGGAGATAATTCAATGAGAGATTTTCTCACAGAGCATCTGGTGCATGACTTTTTAGGCCTGGGAGACGCACGCCTCAATGCCATGTGGAACCTTGAACAAGAATGCAGCACGTTAAGCTTGGGATTTGAACTTTCACTCCCCACCTCAGCAATAATCACAGAACGGCTAATAGGCGGCCCCCGCTGTCTCATGTTTTATCAACCCGACCTTGATATAGTTAATTTTATTAACCAACTTATTGACGGAAATACATCCGTTATAAATCAAGCAATAAATCTAGGCGTTAACGCCCTTGATCGCCTTATTGTTGTGGCAGGAGACACCCGGCTTGGCGAAGAACAAGTACGCTTTGGTCCTCGTATAGAATTTGAAAACAATCTAACAAACAATCTTTTACTCCACCAAATGCTACTTCTTGAATATCAACCGGGCTATTCTACAACACGCTTTTATCGTGAAATAAAAACGCCCCAACTCTTCAATCGTGATTATAAAAATCCTGCTAATGCCAATCAAAATTTGGAATTTTTAGAACAACGACTTGTAAACATGTTCTATCCACCAGCATACGAAACTCATGTCTCATCAACCTGCTCTGTCGAATATACTATTTCGGGTAGGTGGAACTGGCGCTGTACACATGGAGAATTAGGATACGACCTCTGGTACAAAACAAATGAAAATGTAAACATCACAGGCCCGAATTTTAATATCTGCCCTTTTGATACCTGCGTTGCACCTCGCACCAAAGCAATTGAACAAAAAATATTTGGCTCGCTGTTATGGCGGCACGATGGATGCTCCTATCAAGGATGGTATGGCGCATCATTTGACACAACGATAGCGAGTCGAGGCATTGGAAAAGGATGGACGCTGAGTCTTCTCGGCTCCCTAAACTGGTAATTTGTTTTATTTTCATGATTATTCCCTCCAGTTTTACTGCCTTATATAAGTATAACAGTTTTTAAAAATTTGTCAAGAAGGAAATTGAAAAATTTTTTTG
>CAYRPI010000101.1:0-3334 GCA_964426225.1 uncultured Candidatus Babeliaceae bacterium
AAGGGCCTGCTCGTTTGTGGTTGTGAAGCTTGATCGTTAATGACCTGCTTTTGGGTAACACTGTTTTTATCCATAAATAACAGTGTAGAGGAAAGTTATGTGGGACGTTGGGCCCCAATTGGGGCCCAAAAAATTAACTTAAAAGTGCTGGGTTGGTCAGGAAATGTTCTTTTTTGGTGATGAGTAATTTTTTAATTCTTGTTTCCTTATCGACCATTTCCACGATGCTTTTTTTTGCATTGCGAATTGTTTTGGTGACGGTATTTTCAGAAGGTTCCTTTCTTTCATTTTCCGTTTTTAACTTTTTTTTAAATTTTTCTTCTAACTCGAGAAAAGGTATCGGTTCTCTTAGGTCCTTGTGGGCGCAGTATACTTGGATGAGCACGATTTCGCAGAAAGTATCTTTTCCGAATGGAATGCAGTGTTTAGTGCCTTCGTGGACAATTGTAAGGCGGTGTTTTTTTGCAGAGTATGAAATCTTTAGACTGTTTGTTTTAGAGTCCCCGCCGTCATCGTCTTTGAACCATTCGATTGTGTGTGCTAAGACCCTGGTTAGATGAAATTTTATCTTGTCAGGATCGATTCGTGACTCTTCAGCTTTCACAGGATCATGTTCTACGGTGAGCATTTTGAGTATAAGATAGGAATACCAAATTTCCCCTTGCTTTGATAGCTCCAGTCTGCTGTCCGCCAGCGTCCAGTCTTCGAAACTTGGGATAACGGGCTTGCCGTTACCATCCAATGTGACGAGAGGCCCTAGATCGTTGCAGAAATGGGGATTGTTTTCAAGGTACTCGATTAGGTTTTCGTGTAGCCAAGAAAAAGCGTGAGCGAATTCTTCTTTTTTGAGTGTGTTTATCTCAAGTGTTCTTTGCAGTTGGTTAAGAGGTGCTTTTCCTGTCAAAGTGTCATGCGCTATCGGTGTTAGTGTATGAGTCCTCAGGCGATCCGGCAGTCCGGTGATTGTTTTTTGTCCGTTGGTTATTAAGCCCATTTTCTTGGATGCCTTTATTATGTCATGCCAAGCTGTTTTTTGTAGCTCGATGATGGGTTCTGTAGCCTCACGTTGTTGTGTTTCCAGGGAAGTGACAAAATTTTTCAGTTCTGGCGTTACACATACCTCAATAAACTCGCGCAAGAGGGATATGAGCGCATAAACTCCGTTATTTACGCATATCTGTTGATTGAGTAGATCGAGTTTGTCGCAGGAGTCTTGGTGATTCTCTTTTATTTTATTTTTGGCCACTTAGTCATTACCTCTTCAAGTATCATCAGGTTTTTCTCTGTCCTGTTTATCGCATTTTCTTTATTATGCTATCCAATGCAAAGAGGAGGAAGACTAAAAGATGAAAAGACTGTTTGAATCTGTTGTAGGTTTATGGTGAATTCTATTTCACGGTCTCTGAATGCATCGACCAGGGGACGCCAGCTTTCGCCAAGGCTTCAGCTGGCACGGCCAGTTTCTTTAACGGAATAATTTTATAGGTAAGTTGGTGTGGTAAGCGAGGAGCGAAAGCTGTCCGCCATAGCTTAGTTAAACCTCGAAGTTATTACCCACGCAAGCGATGACTGGACTGGCTCCATTAAAGTTAAATTCATTTTTCTGGTTATCTGGTCTATGTTTGTCTTATTAGATCTATAAAATTCCTTTATAGAAGTATTTTTTTAAAGGGTTTGTGATGTTTTATGCGTTAATTCGAGGGTTTGTCATAGGCTTTGCAGTTGCATTTCCGGTTGGACCTGTCTGGATGCTTTGTTTTCGCAACGCTATTTATTTTGGTTTTTGGGCGGGTTTTTTTTCTGGGTTTGGGGCATCTGTAGCGGAGGCCTTTTATGGAATATGTCTAGGTTTTGGGAGCTCTATAATTGCGGATTTTATGGTGCGTTACAGTGTTCTCATGAATGTAATAGGGGCTTTGATAATAGGATATCTCGGTTTTATGGCGATAAGAACTTCTGCGGAAGCTGAAGTGGCCGTGCAAAAGACAGAGCGATGGGGGTTGTTTTTTGGAGAATCGCTGCTGCTAATGCTGTTGAATCCTATGACAATAATTTTATTTTTTAGTCTTTATACGAGCGTTGGAGTCGCCGGGGGTTTATGGACCGAGTTAAGTTTGGCTGCTGGGGTTTTTCTGGGTGCTCTTTCTTGGTTTTCTTCATTAAGTTTTGTTAGTTCGTGGGCGGGAAAATGGATGAGCTTGAGAACTCTAACCTGGGTTAATAGGGCGGGAGGAATTATTCTGATTGGATTTGCTCTTTCTTCAGCATATACGGCGTTTGTGGCTTGGGTTAACATGTTTCCCCAGCCTCCTTTGAGTTAAAATATTGGGCGATGTTTCCCTAGATTTTTGCTACGTGCAGTGGAGTTTTTCTTAACATCAATGTAGTTTTTGTCCATTTTCGACCCTCAGATCAGTTGAGATTAAACAAATCCCACCATTCTTGTCTGAAAATCCGACTAGCAAAAATTGGGATAGGAAGCCCGCTATATTTTTCTCCCCTAAATTGACGCATCCCACAATCTGTTTACCAAGAAGTGTTTGCGGAGTGTAATGTACAGTTATCTGAGCGGATGTTTGTAATATTCCTAGCTCAGGACCAAAGTCCGCCCATATTTTGAAGGCAGGCTTTTTGGCTCTTGGGAATTCTTCTACTTTTACGATCGTTCCAGAGCGCAAATCGACATGTTCAAAGTCTTCATATGTGATTGTTGTCATTTTTTATCTCTTAAATCGAAACACTTTGTTTTGTGAGTTATAAAAATAGTTACGCGCTAAAGGGCTTTTCTAACTGCATAGTATATGCAAAACGGTTCCCAATCATCTTTTTCTCAAGAAATCCAATAGCTTTAGCCAATTGACGTACTGTTTTTTGGGACTGAAAATGAGGGTCAAAGATAACCTCGGTTATGGATAATATGCTTCCAGGCTTGAGCGCATCAAATAGCTCTTTTAATGCGATTCCGCGGTTAGGAATTTCACCCAAGACGGTGACTAGCAACACGCGGTCGTAGTAATCGTGTTCTAATTTTCCTTCGCCAATTCCGGCTTGGAGAAATCGAATGTGGGGTAGGTTCAAGGCTTCTGCCTTTTCCCGGACTCGCTGGAGCATTCCTGCTTGCATATCCATGGCTACAACTTCTCCCTGTGGATTAATTTTTTGTGCAAGGGGGTTAGTGAGTCGTCCAGGGCCGCAACCGGCATCTAGAATCTTCATAGTGGGTTCAAGTCTTAGAGTAGCAATAATGACCTGTGCACGATTTGGTTTTGTGAAGGGGTTTTCAAGTTCGACCATCCAGCCTAGCCAGGTGGGGCAGGGAAGCGTGTGCCGGCGT
>CAYRPI010000102.1:0-1126 GCA_964426225.1 uncultured Candidatus Babeliaceae bacterium
TATCAAAAATTGGATCGGCTCCCAATTCCCCTGAAGAAGAGGCTGGAACTTTCCGATAATAGCAACTCCCATTCTGATCCTTAAAAGAAGGCAAATGCGCAAAAGAATCCGAAGTCCATGGGCTCATCAGGAATAACGTCAATGCATCCGAAGCGCTTTCATTCGGGACTGAAAAACCCGTTAAAAGAAAAATATCTAACAATGACTTTAAGAAGCAATCCGCTCCCCCAACTCCCTCAATCCCCACCCCTGGAAAATTAATCTTCTTCCCAAAGATAAGCTTTTTTCTATGGGTAGACCACAATGCCACTGCTTTCAACAGATCTGCGGAATCATTGTTAGATTTAAAGAGCTTTCTTAATATAACAGAGGCCTCTCCCAGAGACAGCTTCGACTCAGAAATTGCTCGAACAACCTCCAACCCTTTTTTACAATTTTTCCATTTAATTTTTTCGGGCCATTCCTTGCTCGTAAAAACATCGTCATTTTTACAACCCAGATAAATGCGGGCCAGCTCTTTAACATTCTCTTGATCATTACCACCAAGAACATTTTTGGTTGTTAGCGAACTCTTATTAGACTCTTTAACAAACTCTCCCTTTTGAGAAGATCCGGATAACCCAGAGTGGAAGGACCCTACAATTATTGCAATAATACTCGTTAATAAAAATCGCGCCATTGCATACCTCTTTTATCCTAAAACCGCGGAATCCCCCATTCCCAATTTCACTGGATAACCTACAAAATAAAGGGCTTTAAAATCAATGCTTTACTAAAATTTAGTTGCAACTCTAGATCTAGTCAGAGCTTAAAGCTCCAATTTCACTTTAACTTTTTTCTATTTCTGCAAGCTCTTCAACCACCAATTGCTAACGTATCCTGCCTGCCAGGCACTCAAAGCCAGAAACGCCACATTTTTCAACTTCGATCCTACTCCAATGGGCTTAATGCCTTGGCACATAAGACTGCCCGCACGCCAAGCAAGCGCGTAAGACGAAAGCCCTGGAACCCAACTGCAGACTTCAGCAACTGCAGACATAGTATTCATAATTCGAGCAGCATTTCTCTCTTTTAAACGCAAGCGCAGACTCCGTTTAAAATAACTATCCGCCCCAATAGAAAGATA
>CAYRPI010000102.1:1136-3287 GCA_964426225.1 uncultured Candidatus Babeliaceae bacterium
CTCAATAAAACGGTCTAATGCAGGACCTTTACAAAGCTCAATCTTGTCAAAAAAACTATCTAAAAACTCCTTATCTTTTTCCCAGCCAGGCTTTTGCTTATGAAGAAATTTAACAACAACATCTAAGTCTTTCTGCATCCAACAAATCGAATAAACTACAGTCTCCAATGGAACAGATTTAATAATTTTTTTAATTAGCTCATGCTCTAAATTTTCTAACATTTTTTCAATAAACGACTTTTCATAGCAAAAATAAAGCCAAAAGTCTTTAATAAACTCCTTATCTTTTTCCCAACCAGGCTTTTGCTTATTGAGAAATTTAACAGTGAAATCTAAATCGTTCTTCACACCCCAAACCTTATAAACAATAGATGCCAACGAGCGAGAGCTTATATACGCTTTAATTAACTCACTCTCTGAATTCTTTAAAACTTCCTCAATAAACGACTCTCGCTTACACAAATTTACAAAAATCACGTCCAAACAATGACTATCTTTTTTCCACTCATCTCCCCATTTATTAAGAAATTTAGTAAGACTATCAAGAATTATACTTTCATTATTTTTGTCACCATTTTCAAATTGAGTTAAAGTATCTAAAAATATATTAAAAACATTCGCATTAGAAAGCATCCGAACTAATTCAATGATGTTCGACTTATCGATAAATTCTTTAAAAGGGCTTTTACCTGCATGTTCTGCGAGTATTTTTACCACATCCTTATCTAAATCTCCACCCCGATACTGAGAAACAACTTTTTTAAAATCAATCAACTGCAAAATCTGCTCTTGCAACAACAGCCCCTTCTCATCTGTTTGACCCCAAACACGATAAACATTATTCAATTCATTGCCTGAAAGAGAACGGAATAAGTTGAGGCCGGAAGTTTTATGGTAAAAGCAAGCTTTAACAAAAGGGATAATGGTTACATCGAATTCAACCTCTTTTAAGAGGTTTTTTAACTCCTTTTTTTCAACCAATGCAAATGCACTATCTTTATCAGACTCAGCTGTAACATGCCCAGACTTTACATGAATGGTTGTTACTCTTATTCCGTCATTCTGCAAATCTTGTACTGTTACTACGATACCGCCCAGGTCCGTTTTAAGAGCTTCTTCCGTTATAGCAAAGCTCACCGCCTGTTTTGCTGAACTTAATTTTATCCCCAGCTCCTTAAAATCTTTCGCATCCGTACCAAACATATAATTCAATGCATTGAGAATGTTTTTAATAGAAGGCTTCAATTCATAGAAATACTCAGATCGACCATATTCAATCTTCCCCCGACCTGTTTTAAATTCTGGATCAGAAAGTACAAAAAACTGTTGTTTTCGTAGAACAAGGTCATTAATACTATGATCTGTAAATCGGTTAACAAAGCCTGTGATAAGAGGCTTAGATTGCAACTCTTCTGGCAATAAGGTCAGAGCATAGGTACTATCAATCTCCTGTGAAAGAATAAGCTGCAATATCGCCCACACTCCAGCTTCACAGCAATCTCCCACTACCTCTTCATTCTTTTTTATAGGCACGGTAAATCTGATATACATCCACCCAATAGGATCAACCTCTTGTGCACATGCATAAAACAGGTCCCATTCTGAAGGGTTAAGAAACTTACCCATACAAAGTTTCTCATAGTCAGCTTTGGTATACCGCAACTCTTTCCACTCTTTGGTGGCAATTTTATTGGGATTACTACCAAACCATTTCTTCTGTTCTGTGGTGCAATGGTCATAAAACCCTTTTATAAACTCAAGATATTCGGTTTTAGTAGTTGCGCGTTCAACGGCAAACGTATTAAGAAGAAACCAGGGAACAAACTGACCATAGAGAGTAATGGTTACCTTTTCATTCATACTTTTAGACCTGGTTACCGATCCATTCTTGGCTGCCTTTATAAAAAAGCCCAACTGCTCAGCAACCAAACCTGGTGCTTTTTTACAACGCGTTGCAAGCTCATCAATACTATTAGATTTTGCTCCAACCTTATTAGCCTTAACCTTTCTAATAGCCTTTTCTATCTCCTTGCCATCTTGAGCAACGAGTGCTGCAAAATAGCCAAGATTCTCAAAAGATACCGCGCCAAAAAATCCCTGTTTTGTCGGCAGAATAGGATCATCTGGAGTAACTTGATGGAACATCTGATG
>CAYRPI010000103.1:0-3247 GCA_964426225.1 uncultured Candidatus Babeliaceae bacterium
ATACTGTGGTATACTAATGGTGTAGTGGAGGAAAATTAAAAGTAAAATGGGAGCTATAATATGATATCAAAAGCAGTGATTGAAGAGGTTAAGAACCGTCTGGTAAAGACTTATAACCCTATTGCAATCTATCTTTTTGGGTCTTATGCCTGGGGTACTCCAAATGAAGATAGTGATTTAGATTTGTTGGTGGTGATTGAAACATCAGAGGAAAAGCCTTTTAAACGTGCTTTTTCCGGACAGCGTGTACTTTTTGGCCTTGGTATATCAAAAGATCTTATTATTTTTACAGAGAAAGAGTTCAAGAAGCTTTCAAGCGATGGAACTACTCTTTGCCATAAAATTGCACAAGAGGGAGAGGTTTTATATGCTAAGTAATCATGCGGCGTGGTTAAAGATTGCACAAGATGATCTTCGCGCTGCAAAGTGTCTTATAGGTGGTGAATTATATTCCTCTTCAGTTTCTCATTGCCAACAGGCTGCGGAAAAGGCGCTTAAGGGTTTTTTGGTTTTTAAAGGACAACCAATAGTCAAAACGCATGATTTACTCCTGCTTTTAGAATTATGTGTGTCTATTGATATGAATTTTAAGAAACTCTTTGAGGATGCTAACTATATTAATCCGCTCGCAGTCCGATTTAGGTACCCTACCGAATTTGACATTCCAGAGAGGGATGATGCAGAGCAGGCAGTTAAACATGCACAAAAAATATTAGCCTTTGTTCTCAAGAAAGTATCGGCGCCTGATACGGGCCAAGAAAAACTGTTTTAATTCTCACCACGAGCTTTGGAGCCGAAAGGCTAGGCCTTAATCCTAATAAAAACGAACTGCTCTCTTAGAGGGACAAACTTTCTTTTTTGAGGCTTTGTCGCTAGATAAAGCACGATATATTTTTGTGACGTGTTGGCTTGCTTTTAATTCTGCTACTGGAACAAGTCGAGTAATAAATGGATTTTTTATTTTTTTATTTACTAGTCTTGCAAGGATAACTCCATCGTCAAAACAATCATCGTAAACATCAACTTCTTGATAAAATTCTGTTCCCGGAACGTGCTGATAAAAGATACTCATGATTGCAAATATAAAAGCATCATCCGTTGGAAGCCTTTTGCCAAAGTCATATTCTATCTGCTTGTTGTGTAGAGCGTCATCTTTGCTGATAGTTACATAACCGTCAACTATAACCTGTATACTTTTATCGTTTACCGTAAGCCATTGGTCATCCATAAATTTGAGATATTCCATAACAACTTTATTTTTTGAAGTATACAATTTCTCCGCTAGGGAATAGATATCATTGAACGCATACTGGAATTGTTGTTCAAAATCTTCAGATTCCTTGTTTAATCTGACTTTAAATAGATTTGTCATTTTGATTCCTTTATTTGTGATTTAGGTTTCAGGATTAAATGCTGTTCATTTGATAGCTTAATTAAGTATGATAAATTATATCATACTTAATGGATAAATGCAGAGAAATAGGTAAAAGAAGTGACATAATTCAGTGAGTGAATTAAGAAACTTTTCTCAAGCCTCAAGGGCTTCTAAATAAAGGTCGAGACTTTTTTCTATCGCTTCAAAAATCACGCGATAATAGTCTTCCAACTGATTGTTTTTTAACGCTTTTTCGATTGCATTGATATAGGTAATTCTTTTTTCCTTTTCAATGATCGTTAAAGGGTATCCGTCTTGAAGCAGTAACAGATTCATCAATAAGCGTGCAGTACGCCCGTTTCCGTCAACAAACGGGTGAATGAAAACAAGTTTTAAATGTGCATCGGCTGCAATTTTTGCAGTGTGGCCAGATGTAGTTGTAAGCCATTGTATAAATTCATTCATTAACTCAGGGACTTTGAGATAATTTGGACGGGGGACCATTGATCCCATAATTCTTACTAAGCAGTTTCCAGGATTTAATCCTGTTCGGAACGTGCCTGCATTGGCTGCATCTATGTTTTGTAAAATGCAACGATGAATATCTAAAATATCATCTACTACAAGATTTGCACGTGTAGTCTCTTTGGCCTTATCTACTATTAAGTCAATTGCCTTAGCATGATTAATCGCTTCTAAGTGCTCAACAATAGTCTTTCCGCCAATGGTAATATCTTTTTCTATAACCTGGGCGGTCTCTTGGTGAGATAAGGTGTTGCCCTCGATGGCATTTGAGCTGTAGGTTAGGGAAACACGCGTCCACTCATAAAGGTTTTTTTCAAGATCTTTGCTAAGAGGTTTGAAGGTATCAAATCTCTGTTTTTTCTCGGTAATTCTTTTTAATAGTGCTTCCATGGTTTCTACTCTCCTTACTTCTAGGGCGTGCTCTGGTAATCTGTTTTATCAATAAAGACGAAGATTAAAACCCATTGCGTGGATTAGCGATGTAAACGATTGCAAGTAGGGGTTGCCTCCTTCAGAAAGCATTTTGTAAATACTTTCTCGTCTTATCTTTGATCGTCTCGCTAGACCACTTATAGAACCTTGAGCCTCGGCTACGTTTTTAAGAGCAATGAGAAGTAGTTGCTGCGATTCACTGTCCCCTTTTAAGCTTTCTTCAAGTGCTGCATTTAAATAAGCTATCGCATGGTCATGATCTTTGAGAGATTTTATCAACTCATCGTGATAATCAACAGAGGGAGAGTGTTTTTTTGTTGCCGCTTTGGTGTTCTTATCTTTAGTTTGGGTCAATTTTTTAATCATAGTTTTACTCGCATTTTATAATCTTCTAGATATTCTCTTGAGTGATTTGCTCTGTCCAAGATTGCCTATTTCTAGTCGATCAATTCGCACTTCAATGGCAACACGAGCTTGCATGTCGGTAAGGTCGTGTTGCCATTTTTTAAATGGTAATCTTCCGCTTGCCGTTTTATAAATTTTTACAGAATATCCTACGGTATCTTTCATTATCATCTCGCTTTTAGGATTGATAACAGTTTACCATAATTGTGTCCCATGGGCAACACTTTGTAAAGCAAAATGTCGTGGCAAAGTAAAAAGTTCCTCAATAAGCTCCATCGTGGCCGAGCGGGATACCGCAGATCAGGCAGTTAAACATGCAATAGGAGCCTTTGTTTTTAAGAAAGTATCACAGCCCGATTCGGGCCAAGAAAAACGGTTTTAATTTTTATCGGTTAAGATTAAACATTTCTTGCCTTCAAATGAGATACCAAGCTTTAAAATTTCCCTGAACCCTCGTGTACGTAATTCTGTTTCATATTTTCGTTCCTCTAACTGATTAAGAGCCTTGTG
>CAYRPI010000104.1:0-613 GCA_964426225.1 uncultured Candidatus Babeliaceae bacterium
GGTCGTGGATGAGCTCGTCATAGTGGCGGATACCGGCTTTGCGTAATCTATCTCTGAGGGAATCTTTTTTAGGCATATTGATAAAGAGTCACCTCTCCTCCCGACCTACCCGTACACCCGGCATTTTGGCCAGTGTAAAAACTCTCACACCAATGTCTCCAACCTCGGCTATAAACTTCCAACTGACATTAGTATCTTTTAATTTTATTTGTCGACTTTTTCCGATGTCCCAACAAAGCACGATGGGCATCTGGCTTGGATTGTGACCATGTATTTTATAGTTTGTAAAAATGGACTCGGCCTCAATTGTCAAAAAGCGTTCAGGATTGCTTTCGGGATTCTCACGAAAATGAGCAATAATGTCTGCACCAGACCCTCCATGTTCGAGAGATTCGAACTGATAAAACGGTAAAGCACCCAATGCCTCAAGTTTCCAAATAACAGCTAATGCATCATGTTCATTTTCAGGTTCCCTGTGAATTCGTCGACGTTTTCCTGCAGAATCGGTCCAATAGACCCATCTCTGTTCAGTGCGTTCGAGTTTCTGTTTGCGCTCATCAAGTGTTTCAGCACCACGAATTTCTTTTTCCCTTTTAGTATAAGCAACAAAGCT
>CAYRPI010000104.1:623-3247 GCA_964426225.1 uncultured Candidatus Babeliaceae bacterium
ATTCAGCCACACGCCGAAGCAACTTCTTGACAGCGCGGTCAAAAATCTCTTTTTCAGCGCCATATTTGATCTGGCTTCGGCTTATATTCATCCATTCTTGAATTTGGTCGCATTCCACTATCAAACAGCAGTTTTTCGTACTGGGGTTTAGTCCTAACCCACGTCGGCCCTCAGTGTAGTTTTCCAATCCTAAATCAAAGTAAGGAATGCCAAGAACAGAGAGAATTAGCCCTGTGTTACCGCTTTGCTCCGCCAAGCCAAAGCGAGACGCTTCTACCGAATATAACCCTTTGAACGCGATATTCAATTGAATGTTTTTTCCTGAAACCGAACCACCAGTTTTATCAGATAGATTTACGAAACGAGTGGCAGGACCAGGTTCGATAGAGAGTCTTTTCAGTACCGGGAAACCAATCTCCAGAGTTTCCTTGTTGTTACCAACAGTCAAATGGATTTTTGGGGGATTCTCCCTGCCCCGCGTAAAGCCGACAAAAGTCCGATAGAGTAGATAGTCTCTTACGTATGTAAATGTATATTCATTAGAAACATTTGGAGGGTGTCCATAAACAGCAATTTTAGTTCCCGGCTTGTCATTGGGACCTGGAGTAATTTCATAAATTTTCGGTCTCGGTTTTTTCCCACCAGAGAGGGTCTCCCATGGAGCATTTACTTTAACCTCTCGCACTGGCCCTTCTCCTGTATAAGTTTTTACCTCCAGGCGCCGGGAATAAAAAGCCAGTTTTGAACCTAATCCTTTCCAACCGAACTCATCGCTTTTTTCACCTACCACTGCGGATAGCCCGAGCGAAAGAAATTTGTTTAATCTGGCGAAATATCCACTTGTGGGATTTTCAGAATAGTCCATGCCGATACCATCGTCTTCTACCTCGAAGACATAGATATCCTCTGGGTGAGGATAACATCTTATCCAAATGTTCTTTGCCTTTACTTCCTTCGCGGCAGAATTGGATATCAATTCTCTTAGTACATCTAAAGGATGGCTTATCTCTGTAATAAGTTGGCGCATAATGCTGACCTCTTGAAAGTACAGGTCAGTCTCTTTTGCTCTTGCTTTTTCAAATGCTTCTTCAAACGCTCCAGGCATTTTTATATCATCCTTTCTTGGCAGATTGCTTTTTATTATAAAAGGAAGTAACTCACAATCAGTTTACAGAAAATTGTCTTTTTTTGCAAGGATTATTTTGGGCTAATAGAAGATTTTTCTTTTAGAGTGTAAAAATAGGGTATCTGCAAATGAGGCTTTGAATTGGCGGATGATAGGGATGTTTAGAGGTAATCTTACCTACGTATCGGGACAAGCTGTTTTGCAGAGAGGTTTATATATTTAACTGCACACGTTTAGCCAGCAAAGCTTCATTCTATCTTTTGTGTAGATTTAGGCGGGCGGGAGAAAAAATCTTTGAGCGTGTAATACGATTTCTTAGGAATTCTTTTATCAATACTATTTTCTTTTTTCTCAGCTAAACTTACGATACCAAACCATTCTTCGTTCATATTAAGGGCGTTATTTGCTTTTATATCGTAATAATAAGAGCCGTTAGACCAGCCGGCTTCGGCGTTATGTACAACCCAGTCTGGGGTGTAGCCTTCGTTATGTTTCCACCACTCATCTGTCCACTCAAACATCGACCCGCCGATAGAATTGCCTTTTTTATCTTTGCCAAATACAGTATGGTCATACAGGTCTTGCCATTGCGAAATTAGATATTCTGCTTGTATATCCTGATTCTCCTTATTGTTGTAAGCGTCATAGGATTCGCAACCAAATTCAGAAATAAAGATCGGCTTATCAAAAATATCCCGAACGCGATGGAAAAGATTGCCAAACTTTTTACCTTTATAGGAAATGATAGCTAAAACATCGATATTTGTGCATAATTTTGCAGCTACGTCTAAAAATGTTTCTTCACCGTTGCCTAAGGCAACAGGGTGGTTACTGTCTATTTTTTTAATCTCTTGTGCTAATTCATCAACAAAAGAGTAGTAGATTTGCGCTCTTTTGTATATTTTTTCTCTAAGGTCTTTGAGTTTTTCTATCTCCGGAGCTGTCCAAAAACATATTTTTCCAGAAAAGGTGTAACTATTTTCGTTGCCAAGAACCCACATTAAAAGCCCCTTCTCGTCTTTAAGCGCGTTAACAATTTTTAATATTCTTTCCTTTGTGCTTTTTTGAAATTGAACATCCGCATAATTGACTCCGGGATAACTCCACAGGCCTAACCAATCGCTTACAATAGTGTAAATACCGAATTTGCTATACATATCATTAATAAATTCTTTTACTTTTTCCATATCTTCGCCTACGGAATAAACCCTTACGCAATTTATGCCTAGTTGTTTCATTAATTTTCCGTCAACAAACCATGGTTTATTTTTATCAGAAAATAAATCGTAGCTATAACCTTCTCCAATTGGGGTAGGGTTGTAGATTACTCCTTTTACCAAAAAAGGTTTACCATTAACCTCAAGAAAATACCCTTTTTCAGAAGTAGTGTTTATTGCAACTCTCTCTGCTTTTGCAAAAGCATTACCGAACACTACGCATACCATAAAAAGGCTAATTGATAATGAAGCTCCGCGGGCTAAAGCCCACGGTTCCCTGT
>CAYRPI010000105.1:0-3165 GCA_964426225.1 uncultured Candidatus Babeliaceae bacterium
TATGTAGCCCATCTACCAGGAGGACTTCTATTTGATTTTCTACTTTTGAACAAATTAATAGCCCATAACTATAACCACATAACTATAATTATCATCGAGCCCTACCTGAAAAGCATAAAACAGGATTTAATCCTGGAAACAGAATCCAATGCTCTCTTAAAATCCGCGCTGAAAGAGTTTAAAGCATGGTTCAAGACCTTAAAAGAACTTCCACCTCACCCCACCATTACCATCCATACGTTCACAAACTTTGACGACTACGCACAAGCTTGTCTAAAAAAACCTGGCATCAAGGCTTCCTGCATAATAACGGTTGATCCAGATGATAAGGCATCCATGCCTCACTTTGAAAAAAAAATCTACGTGAGAAAAATCTGCAAAAGAATAAAAAACCTGTGCAAACCTACCAGTTACCACGCAACGCTCTATTTCCAACGTGGCGGCGAAGATCTAAAACACCCCTATCGCCATAGCATCCGATTTTCAAGCTACTGCCCAAAATCTCAAAAGAATACCCTTTTAATCGGAATAAACGATTATGGAGAAACCTCCTTCAGTAAAAGTCATCCGTTTGTTTTTTGGAATGCAAAAAATCTCCTCCCCTTTGCACCCCATAAAGAGACCCTTCAAATCGATGGGAAAACTCTAATCACACATCCTGCGCTCACACAACTTGCGGCTTTTCTAGGGGAACATCCGCAGTTAAAACAACCGAAGAACTCTCTTGAGCCGCTACCAATGATGGAGGCGGCGGAGGCGGCGCAAAAACTGGCTCTTCTTTCAGCCCTGACTCAATCTTTGCATCCTGCTTAATAGACGGAGTCACGTCAGGGCCAGATGGCACGGCAGCAGATGGAGGTGCAGACTCTTCTTTCGACACTGAATCAAACTTTACATCCTGCTTGACTGACGAAGTCACGCCATGCTGCACAAGCTCAAAAGAAGAAGCTTCTATAACCTCACGTGAAACTAACAAGCAGAAATCAATAGATTGTAAATCAATCAATGGCTCAACAAAAACATCCTGAAATATTCCAGCTGCCGTTACAGATGCAATTTTCCCCAAGCCAAACCCACGAGGGAAAACTAGTCCAGCTCCATACGAAACAACTAAATCATCTACCTTAAGCTCATCACTATGGCTCACAAATGCTAATTTCAACCGTTTAATATCATTCATACCCTCAAGGATTCCACGAGCCCCGGTCCGCGAACAGACCGAAGCCACACGACTTGCACTATCCGTTATAAGCACTACCTTGCTATAAGAACTATTTACTTCACTAACTCGCCCTATTAGATGGTTATGACATACGGCAATCATATCCTCAGCTATACCTCTATTTTCCCCCGCATTAACCAGAAAAAAATGAGTTGTTTCTGATAAGTTTTTTAGCAGAACCTGAGCCACAACCGCGGATTTTAATTTATAACGACGTCTAAAATTATCAAGCTCAAAACAATCTTTCCGATAGTTTAATGCCGACTCGAGCTCTACCACATGTTGCAATAAAACATCCCGCTCTCGTAATGTTTTTTCAAGCAAGATTACTAACTCATCATGACCTAATCGCTGAATTCTCCATGCTCGCACCTGATCGGTAACCGAATGCTGCAGAGCAAGCAAAGGCGCTACAACCTGCGAAACTAGTCGCCGCTGCCACCACTGAGTTGCCATCACAATCCAAAAAAAACAGATCCCCAACACCATCCAAAAAACTAACCGTCGCCATGACCGTCTACGCATATTCATCCCTACACATAAAAGCTTTTTATCCTCCACCCTTTCTCAAAGCGTACCGTACCGCAACGCAAACGACAAGAACGAACTACTAGAACTACAAATCGCTCAATCAGAAATTAAAATTAAAAACCAATTGGACTTGCATTTCTATCTAAATTTGACACTCTTGTCCATTCTGGTATCATAAGAACTGATTCATTCCAAAAATGGGGAGTGGATCAGTTAAAGAAGACTTTTTCTTTTATTAATGGAGGTTCCCTATGGAATTTGTTCGTAAATCTTTTGCGATTTTTACAATCGCGTTGTTGTTTGCTGGATCTGCTAATGCAATGAACCAGCCAGTCCTCAATAATAATCAGCCACAACAAAATGTTCAACAGAATGGTCAAACCGCTCCTGGTTTCTTCAGAAGTCTCTGGACTCGCGTATGCGGCTGGGGATCTACTGTAACGGACGCTGGCAAGTCAGTCTATAACAAAACAACAACGGCTTTAACTACCCCTATTGCAGATGCTACCTACAACGCAACCCTCTCCCTTTGATGCTAGCGGGTATTTTGGGTAGAGGTGCATTCAACCGGTATTACCATGGATCAGCATTCAATCGTCACACATTCTTCCGCTCATTTGGAGAAGGACTCTGTGGGGCCGGCCTCGCAACTCTTGGTGGACACAACAATAGCTACCGTAAACTTCTAGGCTTCGGTGCATTTGCACTTGGAGGAATCCTACTTTCAAACACTCTCCAACAGGTAGAACCTGATGAAGTTAATGTTGACTAAACAGCAGAGTGTCTAATAAAACACAAAATCTAGAACATAATCAAACAGTAGATAGGGCCGGGAAATTAACCTCCCGGCCCTATCTACTGTTTGATTTAATCCTGAAATCTTTATTTCTAACTAAACGTTAATCGTCAAATCCGTGAGGATGCATAGTATGCCACGGCGTAACCTGCTCATACGCATGCAGCGTCTCAAAAATTAACCCTTCCGAAAAATCAGGCCCCATAAGCTGAAATCCTACAGGCATATTATCTACAAACCCACAAGGCACAGAGACTGCCGGGATATTAGCCAAATTAGCAGGACAGGTAAAATAATCCTGTAAATCCATCTGCAGAGGATCTCCCGCAAGCGCTCCCACTTTAAAAGCAGGGGCTGGACTCACCGGCGAAAAGAGCAGATCAACACTCTTAAAAGATTCTAAAAATTCTGCCCGCATCATACGGCGCACGGTACAAGCGCTCTCGTAAAACTGACCTGCATGCCCTGCAGAAAGCAAATAATTACCAATCAAAATACGTCGCTTTACCTCGTGCCCAAACCCTTGGCCACGAGTCTTTTCATACATATCTCGCAGATCTTGTGCATCCGATGCGCGATAAGCATACCGAACTCCATCAAACCGAGATAAATTAGA
>CAYRPI010000106.1:0-2304 GCA_964426225.1 uncultured Candidatus Babeliaceae bacterium
CACCATAAAATAAACGGCCGCCCCATAATCCATAGATGGCAGAGATACATCCACCAGCACAGCTCCCAATTTCTTAAGCTCATCTAATGCAACATCTAGAGCCTTTGACACGCCTGCATCCATACCTTTAGCCTGCACAGCATTTTTAACAACACCAATGCGCAAACCAGGTCTAATTTTACCCGTCAACCCTTTGACATAATCAAACGGTCCCTTTTGACGTGTTGACGTACTATCACGCTCATCTAAGCCTGCCATAATTCCCATTAAAAGGGCATTATCATACACCGTACGAGTATTAATCCCCACCGCATCAAGTGAAGACCCATAAGCAATAAGACCATACCGAGAAAGAAGACCGTACGTAGGCTTACTTCCTACAATCCCACAAAAACAGGCGGGCTGCCGAACCGATCCACCCGTTTCGGTACCCAGCGCCCAGGGAACCAATCCTGCAGCAACAGCTGCAGCAGAACCGCCCGAAGAACCGCCCGAAGAACGAGTCAGATCCCACGGGTTAAAAACAGGACCATAGGCAGATGTTTCATTAGAAGAACCCATAGCAAATTCATCACAATTAGTACGCCCTACCGACACCGCACCCGCTGATTGGAGCCGATCTACCGTAGTAGCATTATACGGAGCAACAAATCCCGCTAAAATCTTTGATGAACAGGTTGCAGTTCGCCCTTTTTGGCATAAAACATCTTTAATTAAACCCGGAATCCCAGCTAAAGGCTTTTCAACGCTCACCTCCGGAATGGCCACAGATTCACTTCCCTCTGTAGGGAAAGCTTCTAAAACAGAGTTAAGCTTTTTATTATGAGTCTGTATACGCTTTAAAGAATAAGCCACCAGCTCCCGCGGAGATAACTCTTTTTTCTGAATTTTTTCTACAAGCGTCCTAATTGACGCAAATGCTAACGTTTTCATCTGAACGCCATCTCCCTTAACCACGCTTAATAATACGAGGAACTACAAAGTAAGAATCTTCACGCTGAGGCGCCTGTGCAAGAAGCCTTTCTGCATCAAAAGGCACCACCTCATCCTCCCGCATAACATTAGCGCTACAATCCAAACCTTCTTCTGGCAAGGTGCAACCATTCGCAACCTCTTTCAAAAATGATGCATAAGCTAATACTGGCTCAATCTCCTTAGCCAAACGTATAGCTTCTTCGGGTTCAATCTTCAAGCGAGCAAGATTTGCTAGGTGAAGAACCTCTTTCTCGGTTATGTGTGCCATGAGCAATCCTTGAGTAACTTATATCCGGATCATATTTCCAACGGTCCCTACGGAACCAAAAAACGTAAACAATACTCATCACCCCATCTGCCATATAGAAGGAGCCATAAATAAGAACAAATTTTATCAATACATTTTCAATAGGCAAAATAGAAAAAAAGTAAGAGAGTGGCATAAAAACTAGCCCACAGACCAAAAGCCGAGTCACCATGACCACTCGTACATTTGATGCCCCTCGTAACGCTCCCGCCAAAATGACCTGTGTAACGTCAAAGAGAACCAGCAAACTTATCATAGGAAAGACAGCAGCTGCAAACCACAAAAATTTATTCTTAGGATCAAACAGGTGAATAACCAATTCTGGCCACAACGCGAACAATAATAAAATGGCCGAAACCATAGCAGATGACAGGAAAAGAACCTTTTTTATATTACTCTTAATCCCCAACCAATTCTTTATTCCATAATCATTACTAACTAAAAAGGTAATCACCTGGGCAAAAGCAATTGCAGGAACAAATGCAAACTGCTCCATATCTTTCACCACAGAAAAAGAGGCTAATGCAACTTTTCCCATAGGAGCAATGAGTCGAACAATCCACATTTTAGCTACCGCAAGAATGGCTTTATCTATCATTACAGGCCAACTCAAACGAATAATATCCGCAACGGCCCCACGATCAAGACTTTTAAAAACCCCCATACTATACTGCCGCATAGTCGGATTAAATAAAACATAGGCCACTGCAGCAATTAACATCACCGCATACTGAATAACAGACGCCACTGCAGAACCAGGCAGGCCCATCTCTGGAAATCCAAAATGACCAAAGATTAAGGCATAATCAAAAAATACAAAGAACAAGCCCCCAAGCACAAAAAAAATCATTGGCAATCGCGTATTTTTTACACCACGCAAAAAACCGATCAAGGCGAAATATAAAAAAGCCAAGAAGACACCCAGCGCACGCAAACGCAAAAAAGGGACCCCCACAAGCGCTATTTTTGCAGGAACTTGATAAAAATCATAAATTAAGTGCCCCCCAAAGAAAAGGAAAAGC
>CAYRPI010000106.1:2314-3109 GCA_964426225.1 uncultured Candidatus Babeliaceae bacterium
AGGGAAATGACCGCACCCATGCGAAAAGTCACCCAAAATGCACTCACTGCAGCTCGCCCCACATCTTCAAAGCGTCGCAACCCATTATATTGACCGCACAAAACAACGGTCCCCACAGAAATACCTTCCGCAAGCTTTGTAAGAAAATGGGTAAAAGGACCGGTAATTCCTTGCGTGGTATAGAGAGTCGTAGATTTTAAATGCGCAATAAATGCCGCATCCACAAGCCCCAGAAATGAGCTAACTAAAAAAGCCGTTATCAACTCGGGCAAAAAATAACCCACAATCGTTGTGTAACGCTCTCCGGCTATATCATCGGTAATACCAGCTATATAACTCTTAAGAATGGATTTTTTTTCAACACCCACCACTAGCGCCTCATATCTAAAAG
Source organism: uncultured Candidatus Babeliaceae bacterium (assembly GCA_964426225.1). Classification (GTDB taxonomy): domain Bacteria; phylum Babelota; class Babeliae; order Babelales; family Babelaceae; genus UBA12395. The sequence continues at coordinate 2,706 of CAYRPI010000106.1, forward strand.
CCTGGATCATTCTGCCGATAGGGTTAAATCCCATCTCATGATAGTCTTACAGAAAAACTCTCAACTGACAACTAGATCTAAAACTCAGATCTCAACTAGCAACCCCCCTTTGTAAATTAAAATGAGAAAAACCCACCAAAAAACAGAATAACGAGCGAAAAAAAGTTTTGACAGATTGACAAATATAAACTATGCTAATTAATATCAAAATTAAAAAATCATTTTATTTTAACCAGGAACACTGATTATGAAAAAAAATAGAATTCTAATAACTCTCACCCTAGTAATGGTATTTGCACTACCACTACAGGGAATGAATAAAAAGCAGTTTGACAAGGTCTCATTTGAAAACCTCGGTTTATTCAACACCTCCACCGATAAAAATAATAATGACGAGAATTCCT
>CAYRPI010000107.1:0-3072 GCA_964426225.1 uncultured Candidatus Babeliaceae bacterium
CGCTCCAAGGCCAAAGAGCACAAACACTACCCACTTAGCCCGGATGGCCGCTGTTTTATAGCCATAGACCTTGCAGGGAAAAGAGCAAGTATGATAATGCTCGCTGCGATAGAAACGATTGTTTTGTAGTTAAATGGCGCAAAAAGAAGTCCAAGGGCTATTACCGTTCCGAGATCATTAATAAAACAGGCAAAGGCAGCGCACCCAAAGAATGGCGCCAGAAATCCAATAATACCGACTATGATAACCTCTTTCCATTTTGGGCGAATAACTTTAGGGTCAAGCTCGGCCCCGGCTAAAAATGTCAATAAAACAGCTCCTGCGGAAGCCAAAAATCGTAACCACTCCAGATTGCTTCTAAAAGCGTTCGGTCCCATAAAATGGCTAACGATGTTAGCCGCAACGACGCCGACACATATTTCAACAAGGGCAATAGAGATTCTTAGATGATGCGCGATAATCGCTGAAATTACCGTCAGTCCCAGCCAAATTGCAGCAATGAAATAAATTTGTTCCATAGTGCAATCTCCTTCTTTAAAAATAAAAACCCTACCATTAATTCTGGTAGAGGTCATCAACCTTTAAACTTTATAGGTGGTTATACGGCGAACCTCATCGCCTTGTTTTATATTAGCAACAATGGTAAAAAAGTCATTAAATGCTCTTTAAAATTGTGGTAAAATCAGACTCTTCTAAATTACCCTTAGAAATATAACCGCATTGAGAATTTATTAGCTTTATATATGTGTGTTCTTTATGTTGAGGAACAGCGGATAACCATTGTTTTTCATGTCGTATTATTACAATTAAAGCATTTCTTTCAATAGCCTTTTTAACCAGATAGGAATTATAATTTTGCGACTCTACTTTAAGAGTTGGGGCATTCTTTGAGTGGTATGGGAAATATTCTATACATAACACATTCTTTGCAACTGTTTTTTCCCCAGCTTCGCAAATTAAATCTTTTAGTCTACTATTCCACCAGTCACAACCTGGATGTCCCTGTTTATTAAACTTTGGATCTAAAAAGAAAAAAGGATACTTCCCAAGTTTCCTATGTTTCAAATTATTTATAACTTTCTCCCGAAAATCCTTATGATTGTTCTGCTTGGAGACAGATTTTTTATTATATCCTGGATTAAGATTAAGCAACACCACTTTAGCTTTTGGATTGCCAATAAATGGTTCCGGTATCGATCCTAATTGGATTTTCTTATTTTTGTTTTTCTTTCCTAAACTTCTATTAAAATTATTTATTTTACTTAAATCTTTCTCTAAATAATATTGATTGCACTTACCCTTGATGAGTTTAGACCATGGATTTCTCAAACATCATTCCTTTTTGTTTATATTTTCCAAAAAACCATTTAGCAAAATTTAATCAAGAAACTCCGTTGTATAATAAAATAGCATAGTATTTACAAGTAAGGGCAACCTTTGATAGAGTAAATCAGCGAAATTCAACTCTAAAAGAGGAGGTTGCCCATGACCACTATAACACAGATTGAACAGTTTCGTCTTGTAAAATCTTCTTTGCAGAAAGAGAACAATTATTTACTTATTGGTGTTGACGCAAGCAAGAATTTCTCTACCGCCTGTTTTTACCACCGGGCGCAGGGAGTTATACTGAAGAACTACCGTTGCCAACATTCTCGATCGGGATTTCAACAGTTCCTTGAAAAAATAGAATCTTTAAGAAGCCAACATGCTCTTGACCGGGTTATTCTCGGCGTTGAGCCAACCGGCAATTATCACAAGGTCTTGGTTGAATTCCTTAAAGCCAAAGGACATCTGGTGGTATATGTTTCCTCGGTCGCAGCCAAGAATAATCGTAAAACATTAAACGGTGGCCGTTGGGGGAAAAACGACCCTAAAGACGCCTTAAACATTGTCGATTTAATAATGCAGGGTAAAATACTTTTCTATCGAGATGAAAATACTCCCATGTCAAATCTGAAAAAATATTTGTTTTTGCGTCAACACTTCATGAGATTAAAAACTGCTGTAAGCAATCGTATCCAGAGTAATATCTGGGCTTGTCATTTTCCTGAGCTGGCGCTGATTTTCAAACAGGCTAATGATCCTGATGCTTTGTGTTTGCTGGCAACCTGTCCTTCGGCGTCTCAGGTAAAAACTATGGATTTTAACTCTTTTTTGCATATCTTTCAGCCGCTCAAAAGTGTCAAAAGTAAACGGTTCTTACGGCTCTCAGAAGTCTGGCAAACCGCAAAAATATCTATTGGTTTTCCGGCTCTGCCGGCCACCCTACTGGAAGCCCAACTGTTAGCCCGGGATTGCCAAAGAATTCAACAGGATATCGCGGCTATAGACCAGAAACTGGCGGCCTTTTGTAAATCCAACCAGGATTGTCGCACCTTGTTGACCATCCCAGGTTTTGGCTTGTTCACGGTCGCCGTGTGGAAAGCGATCATCGGAAATATTCAGGATTTTGCTCATGACAAACAAATCTTGAAGCTTGCCGGAATAGACCTGGAAACCATGAGTTCAGGACAGTTTCAAGGACAGGAGAAAATCTCTAAAAAAGGCAGCGCTTTACTGCGCTATGCGCTTTGTCATGCCGTTAATGTTGCGGTAGCTAAAAATACGTCTCTACGCTGTATCTTTCAAGAAAAGCTTGCCAGACTTGGCGGTTCCAGGAAAGCCAAAGCTAAACTGAAAATTAAATTTGTCGCTAAATTTATTCGGGTGGCTTTTGTTCTGCTTAAGAATAATGGCGTTTTCGATATTAATCGTTTTAAAGCTCTGGTGGAAGATCCTGTTTTAACAACGTAAGGGCTTTGACCCTGTAGGGGACACTTGGGACTTTCACCAGAACTTTCACTGCGGATAAGGTATGATACGCACGCCCTTACTCGGCGATGCCGGATAGCAGCAACGATTTCAGGAAAGTTCTCCACCACGGTGATGGCCACCAGTTCTTTAAACGTATAGCTCTCTATCAAATGGGATTTTAGGCCCAAGTAATTTACTATGCTCTTGACAAAACATTATAGTATGTCCCCAATCGCAATCCTGAGGCGAGACATCATATACAGGCAAAGAATCGAAGGA
>CAYRPI010000108.1:0-2859 GCA_964426225.1 uncultured Candidatus Babeliaceae bacterium
CCTTCTGTAATAGTTTGAACACTCTTATCAAGCTCGTCTGCTGAGAATTTGTACTCCAATTCGTTTTTATATTTTACTAAATTATCAATATCATCCTTTACTTTATCTAAGCCTCCTGTTGCTTTTTCTAATTCAGTCCTAAATTGAGGACTGCTAATATCCAACGCTTGCAATAAACCCTTTAATCTATCTATTTCAGCATTTACAACATTTTTCAAGCTCTCTTGTGTTATTTTTTTCGCTTCTTCCGGCAAAGATTTTAATTTATCTGCTTGCTCTTTAACAAGTTTCAAATTATCTACTGCTTGTTTTGCGCTTTTTAACGCTTCATCTAACGCGTTCGCGTTTGTAGTAACAGGTTCAGTAATTAACCCACTAAGAATTTTATTAGAGCTTTCAACCAGCTTATCCGCGTTTACTTTTAGTTGTGTTTCTCCTGTAGCAATATAAGGTAGAATTTTTAAGGTTGCTATGTGGCCAACCAGCTGTTTTGCTTTCTGCGCTAGTTTTCCTAAGTTTTCAACAGCGGTTAAATCACTACTTGCTTTTTTTACAGCTTCATAAAAACTATTACCAGAAACATTCTCAATAACCAATCCCCCAAGTGCTTTTTTTGCTAAGGCTAATTGTTTTTGAGCAAAAGCTTGTAAATCATTTTCTGCAGGTAGTGTCGCGATATCAACTTTTAGTGTCTCTAGTTTTACATTCGCAATCTTGTCTTTAATTTCCGCGACTTTCTGTAATTTGGCTACCATCAAGCCTGCTAATTCAAAATTCTTTACGGTAGCATCGTTTTTAAGAGCCTCTACTGATGTTTTAGCTGAAGCTACTAAACCTAATACAGCATTAATATCTTTTAAACTTTCTATTAATTCTTTCGCTTTATCTAATTGGAGTTTTAGTGCTTCTGCTGTTTTTACTGCGCCTAGTTTTTCTTGTTCAGAAATTCTGTTTAATTCATTTTTTATTTTGACTAAATTAGTTGCAAAATCCGCTCCTAAATTCAAGTTATTCAACGATAACGTTACGCTATTGATAGCGTCGTTTACGGTCTCATTCAACTCTGTCGGAACTTTAGATAACCCATCGCTCAATTTTTGTAATTCTTCAACTACTTTAAGATCTATAACACTCTGCAAGTCTTTTGTCGCTTGATCAGCCTCGCTAGTAATCGTACTTAAGTCTTCTGATCCAATAAGAGCATCATTACATTTTTTAATTAACGCTTCTGTAGAGTCTTGTAATTTTGCCGTTTTGTTTGTCAGGTTTTTTTGTAAATTTTTTAACGCAGTTATCTTTTCATCTAAATTTTTCTCTGCTGCCCGTCGTGCTTCTAATTTAGTTGCCAAATCGGTATGCTGCTGCGTTAAGTTTTCTAATGCTTTTTGAGCTACCGAATACTTCCGAACAGCTTCTTTCGCTGCTATTATCGCTGCATCACTATATGGCGCTTTTGTTATCGCACTAAGACTAGCAAAATTTGCTTTTTGTGCTCCTAGACCATCTGCAGCACTTTTTATAGCAGCATCTGTTTTTTCTAATAAAATATTTAACCCATCAGCAGTTACGCCTTTGTTTTTCCCAATTGCTTCATTGGCTACTTGAATACCTGCATTAATCGCGACAATAGCTTCTTCAAATTCTTTCGCTAAGTTCGTTATTTCATCGTCTAATTTTCGCTGTTTAGTAATTGCCTCTTCTAATGCTTTCTTTGTAGCACCCTGCAGTGCTGCTAAACCTGATTGTGCCAACGATATTGCACCAGCTAAATCAGCTAGTATTTTTTGGGTCTTTTCAGGCAATGGGACGCGCGGTATTGCTTCTTCAGTTATGCTTTCTCTATGTTTTTGTAAAATTACTCTATCTGCTTCTAAACCTTTTATCCTTGCTGTTAAGGCTCCTAGTTGTTCCACAGAAAGACTTTCCGACTTAGCAGCCTCGTCTGTGATACCTGTAATTTTTAGTTGGATAGCTTGTGTTTCGGCATCCAATTTTGCCGCTAACTCACTTACTCGTTTATCTTCCGCTCCTCTTGTTAGAACTTTTTCTTCCAACTCTTTAAGGCTGGCAGCCAAATGAACCAAGTGGTTACCTTGAATCACTTCTACTATGTATTTTTCAGCTGCCACTAAATTTTTTAGCACGCCTGGCGCCAAATCTGGTTTTTCAGCGGCTTTTAGCAGAGTAAGTTGTTCCGTTAATACCTTATTATTATTATCAATAAAACTTTTGGTCTCGTCGGCTAAAGCAACTAAATCTTTTGCGCTTGCCTTTGAATTCGGCCCAATTATTGCATTGGTTTCTTCATATAGAGCGTCTGCATTCTCTCTAATTCGCTCAATTACTTCGTTGCTTTTTGCTATCAACTTCAATACATTTTCATCTTGCGGCGGCACTATTACCCACCTTAATTCCTCTTTCCGCCATTTTTGCAGCATATCCTTTAATTCTTTTTCCGACTGATCGCGCAGCTCTTTTACCCTTTTCGATATTTCCCCCATTAATTCTTTTTTATCTTCCCCTTCCAACAAAGCGCCTTTTAACCCTTTTACACTTATCTTCTCTATATCTAGATTTATCTCTGCTATCAACTTGTTTAAATCATCAACCCAACAACCTCTTTCGGGTTCCTTTTTAAGCTTCTGTATCTTTTCGCCAATATCTCTTACCGCAACTATGATACTGGCATCAAACTCATCTATAAGTTCTAACACCTTTAGCGCTTTAGTCTTAGCTTCAGCTGCCTTTAACTTCTTTTGTGATTTAGCTTCATCTATTGGCTGTTCCTGCTCTTTTGTCTTTTTTCCACTTTGTATAGGTATTGTTCTCGATTTTGATTTTTTCGCATTTTTATTGATA
>CAYRPI010000109.1:0-268 GCA_964426225.1 uncultured Candidatus Babeliaceae bacterium
GTATTTCAGCTGTTGATGTCACAATCATTTTTTACCACCCTTTTTGTTGATTAGGTTATCAGGAAGTTTATAAATTTGTTTATTTGGTTTTTGAGTTTTTTTAGTAAATTCCACCACTACTGGCAGGGCTAACGGATTTTCTTTGAGAAAATCCTATGAGTAAAGGAAATTTCCACACTCTGCGTGGAAATTCCCTCTACACTCATCAGCCCGCCAGTGGTGGAATTCAAGAAAATTAGCACCTTTGGTGCAACCTAGACTACATGCG
>CAYRPI010000109.1:278-2856 GCA_964426225.1 uncultured Candidatus Babeliaceae bacterium
TAATTCGGCTTGTTTGCAAGTTAAGATTATAAGTGGGTTTCCCCACCATTTCTTTTATGACTAATAAAAGATTGGGGGTGGGGAGAACCCACAATGGTAACGTATGTAGTAGACCTCAAGAAAATTAGCACCTTTGGTGCAACCTAGACTACATGCGGCTTGATTAAATAGTGATTCAATAGCTCTCCAAACTGTTCTTCCGGTGGATCAGGTGGATGATAAAACTCAATCACCATAGATTTCTTGCATCTTTTACACAACACTTGTGTTCTGATTTCAATAAAAGAAGCCAATGATTTGCAGTGAGAATTCATAAACCTCAACTCAATAAATATGGTTCTATAGGTTGACTTATACTTATTGACATACAACCCATAATAACGCACCATCCTAAAACCTTTCTTCTGAATATGCTTAAGCAATTGAATCATAAAATCATACACTACAAGCTCTTCATCAACTCTCTCCTTGGTTTTGGTATCTTCATAATGAAAATAAACAAAATTAGCGTCATAATTGTCTATCCTTGATTCTGCAATTGGGGGATGTCGTACATATTTAGCAACATATTTCCCTATACGTTTAATATTCTTTATGATGTTTTCTTTAGGAGCCCTAATATCAAAACCATTGATATTCTCTGTTCTAATCTGATCAATTAAGGGGAAATAAGTAAAAGGTAAAGCAGATGAGAAGTTATCAAGCAGTATATCCCTCCATAAGATGCGATAAGTGTCAAAGTGAAAGTAGCTTAGTTTAATCCAACGGGGATTATTGGTCTTCTTGGGATTACTGTGATTAACAAAAAGTCCGCCTTCTGTAACAACACTGTGAAGATGGGGCTTAAAAGCAAGGCCTTTACCGCTGGTATGCAAAGCAGAGACCATGCCCGGAATAACTAGTTTATTAGGAATTCTAATCTTAGTTCTTGTGATGTCTGTCATCATAGTTTGCATAAATTCATAGCCAGAACTGAAAAGAATATCCAATAAGTGTCTATGCTCATCAACTATTGGCCACAAACGTGAGTCCATAGTCAATATCCAATGCCTATGTTCAGATTTGAGAACGGATTTAGCTACTTTCTCTGACCATGTGTCAATCATACGTTTACCACAACGAGTACAGAATTTAGAGTTACAGCCAAAGCCAATATGCTCTAAATTGCCACAAGAAGGACAACAGTAGGTAATACCGCCGTTTAGACCGCAGAATAGGGCTTTATCTACGATTTCGGCTACATCTTCATTAAGCAACTCAGGATGAAGGGTTTTAAGGAAATCCCAGTTATGATTATCTAAGAATATCTTCTGTAACTTAGCTTTTTCCTTCGAAAATGGATAATTATTTATATTTTGACTAGATAGGCTCTCTTGCATGTTCCACACATGCACATTAGTGTACCCCCTATATTAATGTATAGGAGGTACATTTAATTTGGAAAAGAAATCATTGAAATTATATACATTAAAAAAAACAAAAAAAATATAAAAAAAATTTATCTCTTCTTTTTTCTGCCGCCCCTTGCCATCTTTGCGCAAGAAACGTCCCCTTTCTTGTCAATAAAATACAGGAATCCTGGCTTTTTCTTTACGCCTACCTTTTCTACCAGCTCTACTTTGCCGCCTTTCTTACCGGCCCTTGCCATCTTTGCTCTGGCAACGTTTCCCTTCTTATCAACAAAATAGAGATAACCTGCCTGCTTTTTTACTCCTACTTTTGCAACTTTCTCTGCCATTTATTCCACCTCCATTTTTAGTATATCAAAGACTAAGAGCCTGTAAAGCCTCCCCCGTCTTACATCCTTTAATTAGGCTAACAAGTATATAAAGTTTTCTATTTTATCGACGAAATTGCCGACTATAAAAAACGGCTTAGCCCGGTCTGGCCTTGCATTTTAGGTTTGGCTGATTTTTTTTCTTGCCTGTTCGCGCCGGCATTGCCAAGCAAAGGCTGGCCGTATTCGCCGTCAAAGCCAGGCTTAATCACAATCCTGCCGTCCCTGTTAAGAATAATGGCTTCTGCAATTTTTTCATCTGTAAGCTTAAGCAACTCATCGTAAGATGTGTTAAGCAGAACATCCATCTCAGTCCTTTCTCCGGCTACAAGATTGTTGTACTCTTTCCAGACCTTCTGGCCTGAGATAGCTGCGCCAAGAACATTTGAGATGATTTCCGAGAGAGGAATAAGAGAATAGAATGGCTTTGCATTTTCCGGCTTAAACCCTTCTTCCCTGTCAGCAAGCTCTTCTACCCTGTGAAGTACTCCTATTGTCAAAGGCCTCCTGCATTTCGGGCAGATATTTTTCAGCTTCACAGACTCTTTTGGGCTCATGCATACGCTGCAGTTCCTGTGGCCGTCGAAGTGGTACTTGCCATAAGCAGGGTCAACCTCTATCGTGCCATAAAGCCCTTCTTTTGTCCTGAGCGCCCTTATGATGCTGCCATAGTCCAAGCTGCAGTCGAAGATAGTTGCTTCCCTGCCGATGCGCCACGGCCAGAAAGAATGAAGGTCTGAGAATGACACCAATGAATATCTGTCAAGCTGCGATAATCTCCAGTTCATCCCAGGGTCTGAG
>CAYRPI010000110.1:0-255 GCA_964426225.1 uncultured Candidatus Babeliaceae bacterium
CTTTATTTAGATCAACATCCGAGACATATGTAGATGTTTGTTGAGCAGCAATGATGAGATCGACAATATCAACTATGCCATCGTTATTTAGATCAGCGCCAGGGTCATATCCTGGACTACCCCGAACTGTACCATATGCATTTACTACTCGGTCAAGTAATGGATTTCCTGTTGGAGTTGGTGTTGGTGTTGGTGTGGGTGTGGGTGTGGGTGTGGGTGTGGGTGTGGGTGTGGAAGTGGGAGTGGGAGTGGGAG
>CAYRPI010000110.1:265-2772 GCA_964426225.1 uncultured Candidatus Babeliaceae bacterium
CTCCATTAGGATACGCTACCCCTAAAATTACTTGAGAAAAAAGATGAGAAAAATTTTTTGTTCTTTCTTTTAGAAAATTCCTACCTAAACCCAGTAGTGAGATTTCTCTACTACTGGGTAAGGGTTCAATTACAATTAATAAAAGAATAAGGGCTGCTAAAATGAAACCAAACCCAAAAATTAATGTCTTTTTTTGTTTAAAATTCATGGCTTTATTTAATTTTACCTCTTTTTAGCAAATAATCCAAACTACAGGCCCGCAATCTCCACTATAAAACTTTTGTCGTTGCGAAAAACTACCTTACCCATTCTAAAAAGTTTTTCCGTGTTTAGGTTGGGATAGCGCTGGCGCTCCACTTCGCCTACAATAATATAATCCAGGGCGTATTTTTTCAAGATTTCCCGGGTTTTATCTTCGCTAACACCTGTGTATATTTCTATCACCTCACTCCGCCTAACTCCTATCTCATCATAGCTTCCCCGCCATGTCCATTCATGAATCGGCCATCCAACGATAGTTGGCCAACCCAGAAAGACTGAAAAACGAGAAACATCGGTGTAGCTGTCTCCTTCGGCCTCTACGATATTTTTGAGTCTCTTCTGTAAGGGTAAGCGATCCCGAAGATTAATAAGATACTGATAGACCTCGAAATCGTAAGGAAATTTTTTCTGCCACCACTCCAAACCCGCCCCCAATCCAGTTAGTTTTTTGTTCTCCAGAGTGGCCTGTATTATAGTTTTCACAGGATAGATTGCCTGACCTATCAGCATAAGTGCAAAAAAGGCGGTTAACAATATTCTCCATCCTGTTTTTTGTGTGGCTTTTATTGCCCAGAGAATAACAGAACCAGAAATCACTCCTATCCAAAGCCAAAGCTGAAAGGAAATTTTAAAAACAGTGTTGGCCCGAAACCACTCTCCTTGAAAAAGAATATCTTTCACATACAAGACCTCCATTAATATTAAAAAGAACAAAACCGCTATTATAATTAAGGCATGGAATCTTTTTTCAAATGGCAGCCAATTCTTGCTCTTCTTTTTTGTCAATCTTTCTTTCAAAACTGTCCACCAGAAAACGGCAATAAGAATAACCACGGTTCCCCAGAAAGAAAACCATTTTAAAAATGGCGAGGACGTGGGCACAACGCTAAAACTTTTGGCTCCAGAAGGCATAGAAAACAAACTCCAAGGAAGGGCGATGGCATACGCTATAATTGCTAAAAGTGCGGTAAACAAAAACGGCTTTATCTTGACAGTGGAGTGAAACTTGACAATGAAGAAAAGCGCTGTAAGAGCTCCAAGAGTAAATCCATCAAATGAATTGATCATGTAAGCTATTCCAAGGGAGAAAGCCAAGAGCCACAAATATTTATTTTTTAAGCCTAACTTTGCGTTTTTATCTATCCATAGCAGAAAGAGAATGGTTAACACCGCAATGCCACTCAAAAGTCCCCAGACGTGGGCATGAAGATCTGCTACTAAAAACGCGTATAATGGAACCTCGGTGATTGTTCCTGGAATAATTCTGGTGAGATCCGGGTACCAAAAAGAAGGCACAGGATTGCCAAAAATAAAGTGGTATAAATAACTAACTCCCCAGGCGATAGTATGCCAAGTACCAGCTAGCATAACTATAAAAAAAGCCAAAAAGCCTCCTATAATAGAGAAAATTTTAGGCGCAGTAGCTGGTGATAAAAGAAAAGAGGTTGCGTCCCGACCCAAACGATAAACATTGATGCCAATTAGGGCAAACAGCCAAGATACCAGCACAAAAAACCCAGGAACTAACGGAATCTTACTAAGAGATAGCATCACATATCCGAGAAAATGGCCAAAGTAATAATAAGTGAGAGGTTTTCCCAAAAACCAGATGTCGTTCAAAGGTAGAGTAGTGCTATTAAAAAGGGCCTGAATGAACCCGAAATCCATAAACCTTTCAATCTCGTAAATCTGAGGTTGGTGCGCTCTGATGTAAACCCAAAATCCCATTAAAGTTATAAAAGCAATTTCAATGAGCAGAATTTGCCGGCAACAGGGAAGATGCCGGGACACTATTTTATATTTAAGCTCCAAGAAGATATTAATTCCGGCCCAAGCAAAAAACACCAAGGGCAAGCTTTTGAAAGACAGCGGCATTATCTTTAGGGTTGCGAGAAGAAAAAGGACGTAACCGATGGTAAAAAGGCCTAAAATTTTGGCAATGCTATAACCCCGGTCTGAAAGCCGATTAAAAACCAACATTGTGCTGGGCCAGCTTGCCAATCCTATTATCAAAGTACTCAACCAGATTGAGAAAATAAGTATGAAATTTTGTGCCATAAAAATAATAAAAAAGAAGTTGGGCCCTTCCCTTGGTCTCGGTCAAATTAAAAATTCAAAATGCAAAATGATTTTTGTCGGGGGCAGCAGATTTGCACTGCTAATCTTACGCACCCGAAGCGCACATGTTGCTGTTACACCAGCCCCCGTTATTTTTCTATATCATTTTCTTTTCTTTTGGTCAATGA
>CAYRPI010000111.1:0-2766 GCA_964426225.1 uncultured Candidatus Babeliaceae bacterium
TGCTGTCCTGCAATACCAACAATTGCGTACATAAATAATTTTTTTAAATTTACTGACTGCAAGCGGATGTATTTAAACATCTCTTATTCAATAGCTTGACAATCTTCTGTCCTATAAATTTGGAACGCAAATATATACAAAAATTTTATCTGCACAAAACTTATTAAAAAAAATGAGTTTTATGCAAGAACCCAGGCAAGGTTACATCCCTAAAAGGCGGGAGATGGTGAGTATCCAGGCAGATGTTTTGGATAGGGAGTTGCTGCTTTCTCTGATGTTCCTTACGAGTTGTTCAAGGTCGGCCGATGTGGCTTTGATTTCGGAAGCTATTTCGTTTCCAATTGATTCTATGAGAACTCTTTCGCGGCGTCTTAGTGCTATGGATGCCTTTTCGAATTCGATTTTCTCTTTCTCGGAGAGCTCTGCTTTGAAGCGAAGTCGCTCCGACACCTCAAGTGCTACCCTGATTTCGGTAAGTTCATCTTTGTGTTCGGCTCTTTTTTTCATTTGCACATCTATTTTGGTATAATGATGTTTTTGTATTCTTTGCTTAAGGCAGATACCTCCTTCTCAAATTCCAACAATTCGTTAAAAAGCTCACCCACCTTTTTTCTTTTTTTGAATTCAGCTGCCAGTTTATTGTGCGCCTTTGCCTGTTTGTTAGCCGATGAGATGATGCCACCTCTTATATAGGTGAGTTTTTCTGCTCGCTCTTTTAGAGAAAGAAAATATTTGTCATCTTCATATGAATTGGCATGAGAGCCGTTTTGGCGCAGATATGAGATGTAATTGATATCTAGTCCCTTTCTTTCGTTTTCAATTAAAAATGTTACTTGCGGATTCTTCAGAGCCTGAACAAGTTCGAATACCACTCCTGAGACCAGCACATCGCCCTGCTCCACAAACCTCTTCACAGCCCGTGTCTGCGCTCTTTTAATGAAGATCATTGCAGTGATTCCGGCAGCACGACCGGCGGTTCTGCCTATTCCGGTCGGAAGCAGATTTTTGGCAAAATCACTTCGGTTGTATCTGTAAACCAGTGAGTCAAGCTTCCGACCCATTGTCCGGAACTCTCGCGAAGCATCTTCCCATCGGGCGGCACCGGCCAGAATCTTCAAAGCCCTCTGATACGATACCAGAATCTCCCACGAGAGATTAGCCTTCCCGGCAAGCTGTTGGTCTTTAACCAGCCCATCGTATATTGAATTCAGCTCACCGACCCGATTCTGAGCATCACCAAGCGAAGCCGAAAAGTATAGCCCCCGTGCCGCCCGTATCTGCGCCATCTCCTCAAAAAACGCCCCCGGATATCTATCCAGCGAATCACACGAAGCCGTAAAGCTCTTAACAGCAGCCAACTGACCCCGGCTCAAAGAGGCACAACCAAATAATAACAGAATAAAAGCAGATATTATGATATACCTGCCGAAATTGAAAGCTCTTCCAGGAAATATTTGCATAAATATTGATTATCAATTCGAATAAAGATAATCAACAAGCATTTAAAGATAATTCAAATACCCCCCGGTTTTATCTGAACAGCCCATATTGCAGTTTAAACTGCCCATTTTGCTATGCGGGGGGGTAACCTTGCCAAGGTTCTTGGGAAAAATTTGGACTTTGGCGCAATTTGAGGTAAGTAATTGATTATAAGCTAATCCATAAATCAATTTTCTTGAAATTGCTAAAAACCTATTTTCAATCTATTGTCAATATGATAGTTACCTCAAACTGCGCCAATGTCCTAAAGTTCCCCACCAACTTAACACACACACTAACAACAGTTAAAGAAAAATTTTCACTCTGACAGTGTTTTTTTAAACGTGCAGATGTTCATGTTATTATAAAGGGTCGCCTATGTTAAATAAATAGGCGACCCTTTATAATGTGCTAAATATTAATGGGTTTAAAAAAACACTGTCAGAGTGATGTTTTACCGGATTATCATGATACAAAAAGGTGTTATTTACATTTGCTTGATATATAGGAGGTTATTTTGCTTTTCTGCAAAGCGCCATAGATGGGGAACTTTAGCAGAGCCTTTGGCGTAGTTTGAGATAACTATTTTAAAAATCAATTTTTGGATGAGATTAAGGTCAATTATATACCTCAAATTGCGTCAAAGTGAAACTCAAGCAAAAAAAAAACTCCACCCGGAACGAGTGGAGTTTTTGTGGAAATGCACAATCTCTATTTTAATTTATCCATAAGTTTCTGTCTGGAGAAGTGGATACGGCTTTTAACCGTCCCAAGGTGCAAGCCAAGCTCATCTGCAATCTCCTGGTATTTGTAACCACTGTCATGCATCTGAAAAGGTACCCTGAACTCAGGTTCAAGTGAGTTAACAACCTGTGTAAGTTCACGGTATCCAAAATCTGATTCAGGACCAAGATCAGCAGGTTTGTTATTTAAGACAAATTCATGAACATCCTCATTAAACATAGACTGACGTTTTGACCTTCTTCTGTAATCATTAATAAAGGTGTTTTTCATAATGGTGTAAACCCATGCCTTTATATTGGTGTGTTCGTTAAATTTCTCCTGATTGTTAAACGCTTTGAAGAAAGTCTCCTGAACAAGATCTTTAGCATCGTCTTTATTTGATGTTAAACTATATGCATATCTGGACAGGTTTGTCTCCAGCTCCAGAATTTCGGTTTCAAAAGTTTTACTTTTCATACTTTTAGGTTTTATATATTTATTGATATGAAGAGCCATAATAATTACGAAAAATACTGTCAAATATTATGCCATAATTACACTCCT
>CAYRPI010000112.1:0-298 GCA_964426225.1 uncultured Candidatus Babeliaceae bacterium
TATGTTGAGGAGAAATACTATGTAAACGGGGAAATGAGCCGTGAAACATTCGAAAAATTCTCAGCAAGGTACAAAGAGGAGCAGGTGCAGGTTCTTCAGGAAATGAACAATTCGGAGAATTTGAGTTCGAACCAGCGGAATTTGTTGAAGCAGGTGATTTACATCCGCTACAAACTTCAAGAAATGTGGAGGTTAGGAAGCATCCTACTCAAAGAGCATCTTCAAAGATTGATATTTCCGGACGGAATTCTGTATGACAGGAAAAATGGTGGAGTTCGAACCGAAAACGTAAATTCAG
>CAYRPI010000112.1:308-2749 GCA_964426225.1 uncultured Candidatus Babeliaceae bacterium
TGCCTGCATTTTGCGATCATCAGACCTCCAATACCAGCGTAAATTAAAGTGCGACAGTTTCGTAAATTAACTTCAAATCTGTATACGGAAATTGAGTCTCTGTCTGGTTTAAGAAGTCGCATAATTTTTTTACGGCTTGGTTTGCTCTTGGAGTGGAAAGAGAATGTAGCCTGACAGTCAAAGTCTGGTTCTTATAATCAGGTATCATATCTGCATCACTGGTGAAGATTTCTTTCAATATTTGACGGCCTTCATTGTCGTTATTTTTATAATGCTCCGACAAGATATTGAATAGCGCTGTTTCAGCCCGGTATGCAATCATTATTATAGCATTCTTTAATTTTTTGCTTTCCTGCTTGAGTTTATTATAGCGATATTCGGGAGGCATTTCTGCAATTGTAATACGGGAGGGCGTTTTTTTTCTTTGTACCAATAGAACTTTTATTTGATCATTATATTCGTTTATCTGTTCTATCAAAGAGGTACTTTTCGTAAGTTTTTTCATAATGTTTTCCACGCTTGTTTGGCCATTTTCTTCTATTCTTTTGTAGACATTGGCTTCAACCCTGGCCTTTTTCTCCCTTACTTTCTTTAACTGGTATGTCAGCTTTTTGTAATCAGGATTGGGAATAGTGCGTTTTTGATCAACTGGCTCGGTTCCATACTGAATCATCCTATCAAAATCAAAATTTTCACCCAAGTATTTAAAACAGTTTTCTTGTGTCCATCGTGAAAACATTTTTGCGGCAACAGTTGAAAGCGAAATACTGGGATGTGTTGCTAAGACAGATGTCTGATGTCCGTTTTCAGAAAGCTTCCGTACTTCTCTGAACCAGTGTCCATTCAATAGTGTCCCCATTTCGCAGAGTTGCATCGTAACATTAGTATTATATACCTGTGTTACAACACTTGAGAATAACGAATTGTCCCAATTATCAACAACATTTTTGCGATAGGTGATAACAGCAACACGATACTCTTTCCATAGTTTTATAAACCACTTGGGTTCATATGCCTCACGGTCAAAAACAAGAGTGAAAACCGGTTCGCCCGGCTTAGGTTCTACCGTAATTTCTTTTAGTATTTTTGGTATTGCTTGTTCTATTGCGGTTTTTAATTTTTCGTTCAATTCTCCTGTAATGACCATTAGTGGAAGGCCTTTCTCATCATTGACCCAAAATTCGGTTGTACCACTTAAGCAAAGTTTTTCACGCGACACAAAACGTTTTGGCAGGTTGGCTTTTTCTCCGTGATAAACCCTCACATGGCCATCAATATAAAAAAACATTTCCGGCATCTCTTCCATCCACGAACGGAACAACTCTGTGTGTAATTCATCTGCTCTTGACTGGTCAATGATTTGCTTTAGTTTAACCCGGAAATAGCCAACTTCCGGTATGCGGTCAAGACCAAGTAGTTTGCCTAATTCCCCTGGTGGATATTTTTTGAGCTGTTCTGGGTTTTTTATCCGGCATAAAGCCATAAAACACAGGATCAGAATTATATGGTGCAGTCCGTAAAAACCGGCCGGCAATGGTTTGAAAATTTTAAATGTTTTTCCCAGGCCTTGTGATATTAATGCCGGAATTGAAAATAGTACCCCTGCATTGAGAACACTTTCCTGATTTTCGAACAGGCTCGGGGCATAATCCTGTAGGCCTGTAACAGCCATAACCCGATCTTCTTCACGTGTAGCGCCTATTCCAAAAGCACCAGCAGCCTTGGCGTCTTCGAAACTCCGTTCGCTTCGTGTTTTTGTCGATCCTATTTCCGAAACGATCTTTTTTTTAGTCGCCCTTGATTTATGGCGTAACGAATGCTGCCTTCGGAAATACCTTCCTCTTTTGCTATCGAATTCGCGCTCTTCCCATCATCCAGATTTCTTTGGATACGATCCAATACATGCGGCAATAATTTATGGCTTCGTCCGTGTCGTGCCTCTGCCTGAAAAAAAATCTTCTCGCCGTCTTCGGATAGCTTCTTTTTCCATCGCCGGACACTATCTGATGATACATGGAAGGTGTCAACAATGTCTTGATTCTTACAAAGACCCTGCAATAAAAGGTTAGACGTTATGAAACGAAACATGTTCATGTCATCAGATTCGTGCGAAAAAATTGGCACGCCACTATGCAGATAAAACACAGTCCCGTTCATTTCTCGAACCCCAAGTGTCGGGGTGATCATCCTGCAGTCTGCAGGGAAAAGTGGTATTAACAGTTGTCCCATACGTACAAAATTACGCATTTTTTATTTTGCGAGTACAGATTTCTATATGCCTGATTTACAAGGAAAGGTATTAGAGGTCTGAACTTATTGATTATTAAAAAAATGTATAACTTTAACAAAAATTTGAATGAAATGAAAACGACAACTTTCTTATTGATTTTATTGACACTTTGCAGCATTGGGTATTCACAGAATGTCCCAATAGAGTATGA
>CAYRPI010000113.1:0-2745 GCA_964426225.1 uncultured Candidatus Babeliaceae bacterium
AAAATTGAGGGTGATTTCAGCCAGGGATATGAACAAAAAAGAAAGGAAGTGGTACAAATGAGAATAAATAAAAAGGTTCCGGTTTTTAAAAATGGAAAAGAAGAATTTGAATTTTGGGCAAAGCATGATTCAACTGAATACATAGATTATTCTAAGGGTAAAAAGACCCTTTTCCCTAATTTAAAGCCCTCTATCAAAACTATCTCCTTGCGGCTACCGGAATCCTTCATAGAATATTTTAAAATCCTGGCGCATAAAAGGGATGTCCCCTACCAATCATTAATAAAAATGTTTCTGGCAGAACGCTTAAAAAAAGAACTCAATTTAGTGGAAGTATAAGCCCGAGAAACAAGTTTCCCGCTACTCCTCAACCGTAATACAGGTTAAAGTGCGGGCGACACAGCCGGAGGCTTGAATTTTTTTAACGATCATTTCGCCTAGAGTCTTAAGATCTGGCGCCTCAACAAAGGCAATAACATTATTTAAGCCATTACTGATGGAATTGACGCCCTGGGCGAAGTAAACGCTCGCTTCAAAGGTAGAGACCAAGTGCTCTTTTAGCACAATTATTTACAACCATCTATTGCCCGTTTTTTACTGTTAGAGAATTTTCAGTCTTGTAAGAAGCGTCAAAAGCCGGATGAATATAAAGCGTATCTTCATAACCATTGTTCCATAATCTCGGAACATGTAACAAGCGAGCTACAAAACGAGAGGTGCCTGGAGAAAACAGGTAACAATCAGTAAAAGAACCACCACGTTGATGCCTTAGAGATAAATCTTCAACTGCAATTACCCTGCCATTCATACCATAAATCATTTTAGGATCGCTTTTGCTACTTCCATCAGATAATTGCCCAATAACAACCCTATCTCTTCGACAAATTGCTCTTGCCCTGCTCATCAAGTTGAAGTTACCACACGATTGTTCTAATTCTCTTGTCAGATGAATAAATCCCAATTGACTATAAAGAATGCTGGCGCAAGATTCAGTTGCTTTTGGTAAATCAGCTACAACGGAAGAAAGGTTTAAAGCTAAAGATTCCATATCTTGAGCTGTTTCAATCCTTCCTTCTAATTGGTGTTTTTCAAAAACCGATCGTATTCCAGCTTTTAAGCAGGCGAAATGAATTGTTGTATCCCAGCCATTAATTTCACAAGCAAACTCAACTGCGTTCATCAACAGTTTATTGATTTTTTCAGCACTAGTAGCTTCTCCAATTTCAACAAAATCCGAATAGTCAGTAGTAGCTCTCCCTCCAACATGCCATAACACGATATTTTCAGGATGCAAAGAATCATGCACAAGAGGGGAACCGGGAAACACTAATAAACGGGCAATTTCTGCCCCCATGACAAATACATTTTCCGCAACGATTTCTGGGGATAATCAGTCAACCAAGGCAGGGTTATTTGTATAAGACATCCGCAGTGTTGATGGAGTTAACCTTACAGTGTATCCGGCAAACCTATGGCGAAAATTATTAAAGTCATCTGTACCCAATGGATATTCATCAAGGGTAAAGCTCTTAAGCATTACAGCTCTTGGTGAATTGCCATCCATAAATAATGGTTCATTCTGTTTTCTTTGTAACTCTAAAAAGCTAAATTCTTTCACTGCTTGCCCAGCAGTAGCTGCTCCAGTTACAATCTCTCTATTTGATCGGCCATGTGGCTCATCATATCCACCAGCAGGAGTTCCACACCCTTTTAATTCAACAACAAATTCTTTTCCGCAGATGCTAATTCTTACTGGAACGGGACAATAAGGCCCTTTTCTGCATAACACTCCAGTCCTTCCTTGGTTTTCAGGAGCTTCTGCCATTAAGACTACAAAAGGACTGGCGGTTGAGTTTGTCTTGGAAGTAACAAGCACTTGATTACCACCCAAAATCTCCTGTAATTCTCCCGGCAATAAAGCAAAATCATCACTTACTGCTGAAGATTCAACTGCTACAGGTCGAGATTCCAGAGCGACAAAGCGCATATTTCTACCGGTATTCCAATAAGCTAAGGGATCATCATGGGTGATTCTACGCTGTGATGAAAATAACGTAGCATTCGATGCAATACACTCAATTTTACCTCGCGCATTACGCACATAGAATAAAGGATGAAGCGCATCCGGCACCTTGGCAAATCTTTGTATGCTCACATTACAACTCCCACATATATATCGTTAAAATGGAAGCGAAATTGCAGTTTTTATGTTAATTGATTGAGTAGACTTAATAAATCAGAGCTGGTGAAATATTACATTGTAAATACATTTTTTACCTTGACCGAGAAGCGGGAGAAAGCAACTACTCCTCAACCGTAATACAGGTTAAAGTGCGGGCGACACAGCCGGAGGCTTGAATTTTTTTAACAATCATTTCGCCTAGAGTCTTAAGATCTGGCGCCTCAACAAAGGCAATAACATCATAAGGACCGGTAACTAAATGCACGGTTTTAACCCCGCTGATATTTTTAACCGTTTGGGTTAGTTCCATCCCCTTCCCCGGGATCGCCTCAATTAATATATAAGCATGAGTCATAGCCGCAGTATAACAAAGCCAATTGCTAGAAGCAACCAATCTATAGTATAATTACTACAGTATGTGGCAAAAAGCTGGACAAGTTTTCGTTCGCGGACTGGTTACCCTGCTTCCCCTATTAGTCACTATCTGGTTGCTTTACTTTATGTTTTCCTTCCTCGACAGTATCTTGGGCAATATTATCACTCTTTTTGTTGGACGATCTGTC
>CAYRPI010000114.1:0-2709 GCA_964426225.1 uncultured Candidatus Babeliaceae bacterium
TAGCCTGGCGGATTTTCCCAATATAAATGAAGTGGAAGAAGACGGCAAGACCTTCGCCGAGAACGCACGCAAAAAAGCCATCGGCTACGCAAAGCAAACCGGCCTATGGACAATCGCGGACGATTCAGGTTTAATGGTTGACGCACTTGACGGCGCACCGGGCGTAAATTCAGCGCGCTTCAGTGGTGCAAAAGAAAAAAACAGAGAATTGTTAGACTACAAAAATATGGCGAAACTTTTAGACCTTTTAAAAGATGTGCCGGGCGAAAAGAGAACCGCAAGATTTGTTTGTTCGATATGTTTAGCAAGTCCTGAAAAAATCCTCATCGAAACGCAGGGACTCCTCGAAGGCGTTATTGGTCGCGTCCAAAAAGGAAGCAACGGCTTTGGTTATGACCCGCTATTCGTTGTGCCGGCATCAAGCAAAACCGTTGCTCAACTGTCAAATGAAGAAAAAAACCAAATTTCGCACAGAGCAAACGCCATCAGAAACTTCAACAGCCTTCTCACGCCGCTCCTACCCTAATGCATCGGATAACCAGGAAAACCTGGAAACTCCGGCATCTGGTACGGAGTCATCGGCCTCGTTCCGGCCGGTGCGAAAATTGCCAGCAGAATCATCAACGCGATAAAAGCCCCGGCAATCATCACCGCCCAGAAAACCTGATTATGCATTAGTTTTGCCGATGAAAGCAGTAAATCGTGTTCCCAATGGTGTATTCTTTGGTCAAATCTCTTAATGTCAAAGGTCATATTCATTTTTTTGCCCTCCTAATCATTTAATATCTCATATTTCCTATAAATAAAAAAATTTATAAAAAGGCGATTTATGCTCGTTATTTGGGTATAAAACCATTTTTTCTTGACAATAATCAACCCAGCCTGTATCTCTCCTTATCTTATGGCAAAAAAGTTAATTTTTTATGTCTCCTTTTATCTCTTAATTCACCACAGAGACACAGAGAGATTATAAGTCGTAAATATGAAAGATTATGACGAATTGTCCGGCAAAGTTATTGGTTGTGCGATAGAAGTGCATCGCGCTCTTGGCCCTGGCCTTTTGGAATCAGCATACGAAAAATGCCTCTCATCTGAATTATCAGCCAATAACATACGCCATTGTGTTCAAAAAGAGCTGCCGATAAAATATAAAAATATTGAGCTTGACTGCAATTACAGAATAGATTTTCTTATAGAAGACAAACTAATTGTCGAATTAAAGTCTGTTGACGCAATTTTGCCGATTTATGAAGCGCAGATTTTAACATATATGAAGCTTACCTGCGTGAAAACAGGCCTTCTAATAAATTTTAACGTTCGTCTTTTGAGAGACGGCATAAAAAGATTTATTTTATAATTTGTTTTCTCTGCGTCTCTGTGGTGAAAAATAAAGGGTATTAAATTAAGGGAGCCTCTAAAAATCTTATTTTTAAGGCTCAAATTTTCAGTTAATATTTTTTGAGTAAAATTTTGAATCTATTATCACAAAATTACGGTTATTCACACTGTCAGGCCGACGCTTTTTGCCATTACCCGCCAACAATATCCGGCCTCGCAGCCGAATTGCCGCTCATCCGGCGGCTAAGCCTGTGCCAGCAGGCAGTATCTGTCTATATTGTACGCAAGATTCCGCAAACCTATCTTGACTTTCGCCCTGATTATGCCAATCGTTCGTATTATCAAACTGCCGGCTCGCATTGTTTGGACTCCAAATATATGCTCTACCCGGCTGCGAATCTTTGCTCGGCGGTAATTGCTTTTTATCTGACGTTCATTGAGTTTCTTGTAACGATAACCCTTTCGCTGAATATGGCCGCGAAAACCTTTTTTCTTCAAAGCCTCATATTTTCCCGCAGAGCCATAAGCAGAATCCGCCCAAACATCACTGCTGCTGTTGTTTTCATCAAGAAGCTGTTCAAAAACATTGCTGTCATGAACAGAAGCAGGTGTTACCTCATAATCACGAATCAGTTTATGCTCAACATCTATATCAATATGATTCTTGTAGCCATAATGATTCTGCCCACGCTTTCTTGTCCAGCGAGCATCGGTATCTTTCTGGCGTTTCTTGTTTTCAGACCAATCCTGCGGGATATTGCCATCCTTTATATCTTTGTTCTCTTCTCTGGTATTCCGCTGTTTAGGAGCGGCTATAATACTGGCATCAACTATCTGGCCTTTTTTGGCAGAGAAGCCGTTTTCACGAAGAAAATCATCGAACTGGTCAAACAACTTTTTAATGAGTTTAGCTTCTGTAAGCTGCTCTCTGAACAGCCAGACGGTTTTGGCATCAGGAACTGTATCGCCCAAAGACAAGCCCAGGAATCTCATAAACGAAAGTCTGTCTCGCACCTGAAATTCAATCTGGTCATCAGAAAGATTATACAGCGACTGCAATATCATAATCTTGAACATGATAATGACATCAAAAGGCTTTCTGCCTGCATTGGATTTTCGTTCTATGTCCCGAATGGTTTCAAGAGGCGAACGGAACTGTTCCCAATTTACTATTTGGTTGAGTTTTACCAGCGGATCGCCGCCGTTGTCGAGTTGTTCAAAACGAGTTTGCCAGTCGAAAAGTCCGGAGTGCATCATTTGAAATCCTTTGCCAATGATATGATAAACTGTAATTTAATTGTCAATGAGCTAAATATATCAAACGTGCAACGAATTGCACGAAACTTTGTTAATTTTTAGAGATATCCTTAA
>CAYRPI010000115.1:0-2628 GCA_964426225.1 uncultured Candidatus Babeliaceae bacterium
CACTACCGTCTTTGGCTGCCTTTTCAATGACTCCGCTCCATTCAACCGGCAACTCCAACAATCGAAGTGTGTGCCCTGTAGGGGCAGTGTCAAAAATTATAATTTCAAATTTCCCTTCTTGGACAAAATCAGTAAAGCGGTCAAACGAAGCCATCTCTGCCGTACAAGGAGAATTCAGCTGTTCTTCAAGAACTTTGAAACTTTCAAGAGGAATTAGGTTTCTTAGAGGCGCGAGGGTTTTTTCTTTATATTCCTGTGTTGCCTTATCCGGATCCAGTTCCATTGCCGACAAATTTTTAACACTGGCAATCGGAGTAATTTTGTGGCCAATAGGTTGCTCAAAAACATCAGCCAAGTTTGAGGCAGGGTCTGTAGTAATAATCAGGGTCTTTTTACCTTCTTGTGCATAATGGATGGCCGTCGCACAGGACATCGTTGTTTTGCCGACCCCACCTTTACCTGAAAAGAATAAGAATTTAGTCTTCATAATTATTTCTGACTAATGAAACCCTGTATTTCTTTACTGGTTGGATAACTTCCAGTTTTTACGACAACATTATCTACTGTCGTTATAGGCAACACTTTTAGCTGTTGTTCCCGAATGAGCTTAATAACTTTGGGATTTTCTTTAAATTTCTCAGGACTTTGAGTAATTATGTATCGTTCGATATCGTACCCGGATTTCTTTAGCGCTGTAAATGTATCTTGAAACTCGATCAAGGTTTGATCGGGATTTGGACCGCATACTCCTGATGAACAACACATAGGTGGATCATAAATAACAATCTTTTTTTTCATAATTTATCCTCCTGTAATTTGCAACACATGTCATGTACCGAACATGGTTTATCAATAATATTTGATGTTGCTAATTCTTTCTGGAATGCATTTTCAATTTGTTCAAAGAGCTTTCGATTCAATGAACAGTGAACCCATGGCCCTATCTTACGGTCAACTACAAGTTTTGCCTCTCGAAGCTTATTTAGATGATGAGAAACTAATGACTGTTCTAACCCAAGTTTTTCAGCAATCGTACAGACACATTCTTCACCCTTCATCAGGTGTTTAACTATTCTATACTTGCTTTCGTCTGACAGTAGTTTAAAGATTTGAGTTAAATCCATAAGATATGAAAGATAATTCATATCATACAACGATAAAGAAGAGTGTCAAGAACTATTTCTTCTGGTAAAGTGTGTGAAGATACGGTATAATTTTTAACCAGTAACGCCGCGGTGGCGGAATTGGTAGACGCGCAGGACTTAAAATCCTGTGATCGTAAATCGATCGTGAGAGTTCAAGTCTCTCTCGCGGCACAAAAAGGAAAATTCGACCAGCCTATGTTGAATACGGCTTTAATCTGTTTGGGATTCGTTATCGGTTTTATCTTTGCAACCGCTTGGTGTATATTTGTAAAGGCAGTAAAAATAGAGCATTGGGCTAGAAGAAGAGGCTATCACTTTCACCATACACTCTTCATTCTTCCCATGTCAACCCTGGCTCTTTTAGCAAGCGGGAAATTATCTTTGTTCTTCTTTAGCTTTGGTGTTGGAATCGTCTCGCACGATGTTTATTTTGAAAAAAAGCTAAACTTTATTACTAGGGAATAACACAGTTAATATGCTAGAACGACTAGTCTGGGCAGAGATAAATTTAAAGAATTACGCCTATAACTTTAAAGCCATCAAAAAAATAATTGGTCCTGAAGTAAAAATCATGGCCATTGTCAAGGCCAACGCTTACGGACACGGAATTGTAGAGATAGCTAAAGAAGCAGCAAGATTGGGAGCCAAATACTTGGGAGTAGCATGTTTGGGCGAAGCAAGACAACTGCGAGAATCTGGCAACAAACTTCCAATACTCATCTTAGGCTATACAGATGCAAACGGTATCCCCCTAATGTTAGATCTTAATATAACCCCCAACATCATGGATGAAAAAGTATTAAAAGTGCTAGACAGAGAAGCAAGAAAAAAGGGGGTAATTGCTAAAATTCACGTCAAAATAGATACCGGAATGCATAGAATAGGTTTACTGCCAGAGCAGGCAATGCGATTTATCCCAAAGATTCAAAACTACAAAAATATTTTTTGGGAAGGGATCTTTACCCATTTTGCTGCTGCAGATGAAAAAAATTTAGACTTTACTTATAAACAACTTTCTTACTTCAATCAGACTCTCCAAAAGCTCGCTCAAAGAGGTATTACTTCTCAATTGATACATGCTGCCAACAGTGCAGCAACTTTAAGAATACCATCTTCCCATTTTGCCATGGTTCGGCCTGGAATAATACTTTACGGCCTTCCACCATCTGGTGAATTTACCCTGCCTTTTTCTCCAAAACCAGTTTTAAGCCTTAAAACAATAATCGTCCAGTTGAGAAAAATCGGCAAAGGAGAAACGGTTGGCTATGGTAGAACCTACAAAGCTCCTAAGAGTGTTTTAATAGCAGCTCTTCCTGTTGGTTATGGCGACGGTTTCAGACGGGCACCCACCAATTGGGGATATGTATTGGTGAAAGGTCTAAAAGCTTCAATTTTGGGTCGGGTCTCTATGGATCAAACTGTAATTGATGCTACGGGTATCCCTGATGTGAAAACAGGAGATGAAGCTATACTGATCGGCAAG
>CAYRPI010000116.1:0-2531 GCA_964426225.1 uncultured Candidatus Babeliaceae bacterium
ACAATGGCCAAGAGCCTAAAGTTGAACAATTTTTAATTAGGTCGGGAATTTCTGCCTTTCACACTTCGTCAAGTACGACCTCATCTTTTGGGATTATACTCTTTTAGTTATTGGCTTGTCTTAATGGGGTGCAGTATAATACCGCATGACAAAGCCTCAGCAGGATGCTGTGGTAGCGTATCGGGTTTAAAACCCGTTCATATTCTAATACAGGGAGGTTTTATGAAAAATGGTATTATTATATTAAATCAAAAAGAAATTGCTTCAGTATTTGGCGGAATGTTACAAAATGACGCGTTTAATCAACGTATTGCAGATCCAGTGGAGAGAAACAGAATTTTTTGCTTTATATGCCTGCTGGGATGTATTAGCGGAGTAATAGGTCTTGCAGCTCTTTGGTATATACGTGATACAACTATAGAGAACTTTAATTACTACATAAAAAACACTGTGTATGACCTGTACAATCCTGAACAAAAGGAAAAGAAAAAAGCCCTACAAACAGCTGCAAACAACCCTTTTTTGTAGCCAAAAAAATGAGTAATTTAGATGCTGAAACTGCGCTGCACTACCTTCTTCTAACTCAGCCCAGTGGAGCCACCAGACAAGACTGCATTTAAACAGCTTTTTAAAAGATCAATTATGGAGCGATAGCAGCTTTTCTCCTTAGTAGCGCAGTGACCAGTCATTGATTTTGAGTCGGGGCTTTCCCTCCAAGTAAATGCCTGTACAAAATTATCGGGCTGACAACAAATTTCTCTACACTCTGAGAAAGTCTGCGTAGTCCATCTTCCTTCTATATTTTTGAAATTATAACAAAGACACGTTCCACCTGCTCCTGCACTTACCAACATAAGCTCTGTCTCTTTTAAGTTTTCTATTTTCATCTTTCAGTCCCTTATTGTTTTTGGAAAAAATATTTTTACAATTTGTTTCGCAGAATTGGAAACAAGATCACATCGCGAATCGATGCGGCATCAGTGAATAACATTACTAAACGATCAATGCCTATTCCCTCACCTGCCGTTGGTGGCAGACCATATTCGAGCGCAGTTATGTAATCTTCGTCATAACGCATAGCTTCATGGTCACCTTGAGCAAAATTGTCCGCTTGTTCACGGAAGCGTTTAGCTTGGTCTTCCGCGTCATTAAGCTCAGAAAAACCATTGGCGATTTCCCTACCATAAACAAAAAATTCAAAGCGGTCGGTAATAAAAGAATCTTTGTCATTGCGACGTGCTAGCGGCGACACTTCAACTGGATAGGCAGTAATAAAAGTTGGTTCTTTTAATTCCTTTTCGACCGTTTTTTCAAAAATTTCGTATTGAATTTTACCTAAACCATAAGTGGCAATGTTTATTATTTCTAAGTTCTCAGCGATCTGACGCGCTTTATTTATATCATCGAGATCATCAGCTTTAATGTCTTTATTAAAATGAAGGATTGACTCTTTAAGCGTCATACGTTTAAAAGGCTTAGCTAAATCAAATTCTACTCCTTGCTGTTTTACAATGGTTGTACCTAAAACCTCACTAGCCAAATAACGGAGCATTTCTTCAGTGAAATCCATAAGATCGTGATAGTCAGCATATGCCTGATAAAATTCAAGCATAGTAAATTCAGGATTGTGCCTGAGCGAAATTCCTTCGTTACGGAAGTTACGATTGATCTCAAAGACACGCTCCATGCCACCCACTACTAAACGCTTTAAATGTAACTCTGGCGCAACGCGTAAATATAACTGCATATCAAGTGCATTATGATGGGTAACAAATGGGCGCGCTGTAGCACCACCAGGAATTACATGCAGCATAGGTGTTTCAACTTCCAAAAACCCGCGAGAGGTAAAAAATTTACGAATAGCGGTAATTAGATGTGAGCGTATTTGAAAAACTTTGCGTGTTTGGGGGTTTACCATTAAATCTAAATAACGTTGACGATAACGAATTTCATGATCTACCAAACCATGAAACTTTTCTGGCATCGGCAGTAATGACTTGGTTAATAAAAACAATTCTTGAACTTTAACTGAAAGCTCTCCTGTTTTGGTTTTAAAAACCACCCCGCAAACTCCAATAATATCTCCTAAATCCCAATGCAAAAACTGCTCATACAGGCCTTCGGCTAAATCGTCTTGTCTGATGTAAATTTGAATCTTTCCAGACATATCTTGAATATGTACGAAACTGACTTTACCCATTACACGGCGCGTCATAACACGGCCGGCAATTTTAACTAAAATATTTTTTGCGCGTAAATTTTCTGCGTCCTCTACGCCATATAACGCATGTATGGCATTAGCTAAAGTATTGCGCCTAAAATCGTTGGGGTAAGCATTTCCCCGAGCACGCAGTGTTTCTAATTTAGTTCTTCGCTGTGCAATCTGCTCATTTTCGGATAGCATTGGATTAGTTTCTGTTGTCAGAAATGCATTTCTAGTTATTTTCACCAACCTGTTTTTCTCTAATTTCTGCAATAGTTTTACATTCAATACACTGGGTTGCAGTTGGACGTGCTTCGAGGCGACGTAT
>CAYRPI010000117.1:0-2494 GCA_964426225.1 uncultured Candidatus Babeliaceae bacterium
TAATAGATAAGTTTTCTTCATACGAGATTCTCCTTTTAAGAACAACAGGGGACTTCTTTGCTAGAAGCTAACATGGAAGGGAGTTGAAACGCAACAGATGAAGATTTTATAACAACTTAAAAATATTTCCAAAATAATTATTATTTTCTTGCTTTTGTGAATGGTTGCTTGTATTATATTAATTAATAATATTCTTTTGAAATTTCATTCCTCTTTTCAACGTGTATGATAAACGTGCGTATTTAGTGACGTTAACGGGTTATTCCTTTAACGGAGGGGACTCAGACTGAATACGTACACTGTTATGCGCTACAGTAGTAATGGAAACAGATATGCGTCAGGATTTAATCCTTCCAAATGGCGCAAAAAAATTCCAGTACACAAGGGGAATGGAGGTTGGGGGAGTGCGGAGTAATCTGTGCTCCCCCCAGTCTTCGCTTGCAGTGGTAATGACTCCGAAGTTTGGCTGAGCTTCGACGGGCTGGCGCTTGTTTTTCGTCTAGCGCTTGTTCTCTCCAACCCAGCCGTCGCTTGCGAGGGTAATAACTTTGAAGTATTACTTAGCTATGGCGGGCATGGTTAAAACTAAGCTCTCTTTACCTTTAAATGCAATTCCTAACTTTAGAATTCTAGATAATCCTAATGCACGCAATTCTGCTTCATATTTATTAGCTTCAATCTGTTTTAGAGCGTTTTGAGCTGCAGATTCGAGAGTCTCTTTTTCATCTTCATCAACTGCTTTGAATTCAAGAATAATTCCTGGCTTTGAGCGATTTTTGGGAATGAACATCACATCATACCGCCCATATCCACTTTCACGGTTTGATCGGACTTCATGTGTTTCAGAAAGACTGGCTAACATACCCAATACCAATGCATGATAAAATAGCTCTGGTTTGTCGCCTTGAATATCAAAGTAGCTTAAGGTCGTCAGGCTAAAGCGTTCAAAGCTTTTTTTAAATGGTACAGAATGGCCTTCAACCAAATTTTCGAGCATGCGTTGGAATTCACCTCTATTCCAGCTACTTTCAAACCAGCTCTTAAATGAGGTTTCATACACTTGCATAACTTCTTTATTGGGAATTTTAAGTTCTGCTACTCTGTATAATCCTTCAAGACGTTCATTTTCAAAAGTTAGATAACCAGAGAATAAAAGAAAGTTCCAAAGTGTGTTATCATTTGCGTCAAGATCAGGCATTACAATATTTTCTTGAAGAGTTTTAGTAATCTTTCTACCCTTAATAATAAGCTCTAAGTCCTCTTTCATATCGGGAGAGCTTTTTCTCAACAGATCTTTAATAAGAGCATTATCACTTGTATTGACCCAGTAAGCCTGCAGCTCTCCGCCATTTTTTATAAGATTAATAATTGACCAAGGATTGTAGACTTTATATTTTCCACTTTGGTATCCATCATACCACTGACGCACTTCATCCAAGTTATGCTTTAATCCAAAATAAGAAAGCATTGCAACAACGTCATCTTCAAGAAACCCAAATTTGTCGTCGTAACTTTTGCGTAACAATGTGCAGACTTCAAGATTATTCATGCCGCTAAAAATACTCTCTTTTGCTACCCGCAAAATGCCTGTTAAAAGACCATAATAAAGCGCATTATTACCTTTTAGTCCCGCAGACATAAACCCGCGCATAAAATCAATTGCTTCTTTAAAGTAGCCATTAAGATAGCCCGCATGGATAGGCGCATCGTATTCATCAATAAAAATCATAACCCGTGTTTTATTAGCACGCTCTAGATAA
Organism: uncultured Candidatus Babeliaceae bacterium; assembly: GCA_964426225.1. GTDB lineage: Bacteria > Babelota > Babeliae > Babelales > Babelaceae > UBA12395. The sequence continues at coordinate 1,761 of CAYRPI010000117.1, forward strand.
ATTGAAAGGTCTAGAAGAGAGTTTATAAAATCGGTAAGATCTCCTGTCCCTTGTCTTACTCGCTCAAATCCAGCTAATTCAACATCAGAAAGAAATTCTCGAACATAATTATGCCGTTCAAACTCTTTCATAATTTGTGTACGTAAAAGGCGATAGCACTCTTTCCAATCACCTATTTTTACATCTTTGAATGTCAACCAGATTACCGGATATTTCCCTTGGTGCTTCATGCAATTAGGATACTGTTCAATTTTAAGTCCGCTAAATAGATGTTGATAAGAAGGTTCTTTCTTTTCAAAAAAATAGCGCATCATCGATAGATTAAGAGTTTTACCAAATCGCCGAGGGCGAGGAATGAGCGTCACTTTTGCGCCTGAGTCCAGAAACTCTTTTATTAATAGACTCTTATCTGTAAAATAATAATTCCCTTCAACAAGCTCTTTAAAATCATCTATCCCTATGGGAATTTGCTTCTTTTCTTGGTCACTCATAGCGCCCTCTCTTGCAACCAAATAATTTTTACACCTTTCTTCTAGTCTAACATAAAATTTTGTTGGACTTTTGTTGTTGGGACAACGCTTTTTTGCCATCTGCCCTTAATTCGTCTGCTGTTTTTCTTGCGATGGCTTTCTGAGCATAGCCGGTATTTCTAGCATATCCTCTGGCGAAAGAACGGGTGCTGCTGCCTGCTGCGTTACGTTTTTAGGCTCTTCTTTTGGAGTTAAATTCTCCGG
>CAYRPI010000118.1:0-2364 GCA_964426225.1 uncultured Candidatus Babeliaceae bacterium
AAGAGATGTTTTTTGATTTTTAAGGTTAAATTTCTGATAATACTCATACTATATTCATTTTATCCGATTTTTTGCACTTGTCAAGAGCATTTTATCCACACCCCTCCTTATCTAAATCAAACAAAAAAACCAGAGCATATCTTGGGGAGCTAAGCTCCTTTAAAAGGAGCTTAGCTCCTTTTGTTTTGCTCTGGCAGAGAAAAATAAAAAAGCCGTTGAAAACCATCTCAACGGCTATATTTTTTGGGGAATTTTCAAACTTTTCCGGTCAGCTCTTTCCAATGCGTTTTCGGTCGATATCTTACTGAACCTGCTTTACATAAATCACATTCACTAGGATCAACTGCCCAAACCTCTCTTTCAATCAAAGCAATCACTTTTAGATCACCGTAATCTGCCGGTAGTTTTGGCGGACGATGAACCAAATCCCCAACAACTGGCAAAAAGTTCACCGGTTCGGCATTCCCTTCTTGAATTGCCTGACGAACTTCTTTAAAGGTTCCGCTGGTGGTGATAAGTTCTTCCACCTGCAAAACAGTTGAATCTTTGGGAATTGCCATTCTCCGCCAAACCTGTTTTTTCGGGTCGTTTTGATCTTTTTCGGTGAATCCGAATTGAGCACAGAGAATTTTAGCTACCTCGTGGCCAAAAGTAATTGCGGCATAAGAGGAACTAACAACCCAATCAACTTTCTCTGGCATTTGCCCTCTCGGTAATCGATTAGCAAGTTGAACGGCAAGGACTTCGCAAAGCTTAGGATAACAAAGAACTCGCAGACAATCAAAAAATCCGTTACTACACAAACCAGAGGTTAACTCAGCATGTGGTCTCTTTGGGTCGCCATCGTGCATCCAACCTGCGTCACAGATATCAAATACATGGAGAATCTCCTCGGCAGATAAAATCTTATCGTCAAAGAATCTTATGTGTAAATGGGCAATATCATATTTTGTGGTTAAATATTTCATTTTTCATCTCCTTTCTCTTTCAGTGCTTGTTCAATTTCCTCTACAATTTTCTTGGCAGCCTCAACCGGACTATCAATTTCAGCTGGAGGATTAGTGATTGGCCTGCCAATCACCAAATAATCTGCCCCGGCCTTAATTGCTTCTACAGGAGCCATCACTCGCTTCTGGTCGCCCTTAGCTGCCCATTCTGGCCGAACACCAGGGACAATTCTTATGAGTCTTTCAGCGTGGATATAACTACCAAGAAATTCCAACTCTTTTGGCGAACAAATAATCCCGTCTGCTTGTTGTTCGCACAACATATAAGCAAACTGAAGCACTTTATTATTTGGGCTACTCTCAAATATCGACCGGCATTCGTTTTCATCAATCGAAGTTAACACAGTTACACCCAGTACAAGAGCATTTCCTTTATTGGCAACCGCTTTAGCAACTGCTTCTTTACCAGCCGAGGCATGAACATTAAACATTTTTACGCCGATCTTAACAACTTCTTGAGAAGCTCCAGCTATAGTATTGGGAATATCATTGAATTTTCCATCCCACATTATATTACCATCAAGTACACTGAATAATTCCCTTATACTCTGGGCATTCTCAGCAGCATCCAACCACTCTTTGGGTGTGATTATCGAACGCAACATAGCGTTGATAAACTGCAGGCCAATTTTGAAACATCCTACATATTCCTTTAACTGCTCAACTAATCCTATTGCCTCTTTGGAACTACTCACATCCAGGGCCACAATAATTCTGTCTTTTGCTTCCATTTTTTTCTCCTTTCAAATTTGGTTTTGTTTCTTGTCTTTTATTTCTAAACTTTTATTTACCCTGTTAAATAGTTGCGAAGCAAATTTAACTGGGTGAAATTTCCAAAGAACAAAAAGAGGATTTATCCTCCTCTTTTGTTTTTAGCAATATTCAAAGGGCTTGTCAAATAAAAATTCAAGGAGCTTAGCTCCTTTTGTTTTACCCTGGCAGAGAAAAATAAAAAAAGCTATTGAGGTCATCTCAACAGCTTTGCCTCCATCATTGTCTCTAATAGAGATTGCATTCTAAAAAGAAAAAGAGTCAAGAAAATAAAAACTCCGAGACGAAAATAATTCTGAAGTTTTTGGGAGAATTCCCAACAGTATTTTTGTTTGTTTATATACATAAATAAAAAACAAACCAGAGCGCAAAATCCGAAAATTAAGGCAAACTTATCACCCTCGGCCATAATGTAGATAATGGCTATAAAAATAGTAGAAAACCCCATCAATAAATGCGTTGTTCTGTCTGCTATGATTTGTATTCTCATCTTTCTACTCCTTCTAAATTTGTTAATGAACAAAATTGACAATATTTTTTTGCGCGGGTGACGGGATTTGAACCCGTGATCTTCTCCGTGACAGGG
>CAYRPI010000119.1:0-2322 GCA_964426225.1 uncultured Candidatus Babeliaceae bacterium
GATATAGGCCCTTGGTTTTTAATATTGGTGTCAGATTTTTTATTTTGACAGTAGACCTAAAAGCAGATTGTGTTTTTTATTCTAACATTATTTCGATTTTAATCAATTTTGCAAGGTTCTTTTGGTGGTGAGTCTTGGCGGGATTTACTCCCTGAGTTTTGCCTTTAATGCTGCCCAGTAATCAAGCCGTTTTTGAATCTCTTTTTCAAATCCAAAGGTGCTGGGGCTATAAAATTCAGGCGCGCCTAGTTTTTCGGGTAAGAAACTTTGCCCAGAAAAAGTGGCGGATATTTTATGTTATTTTACAGTTTTTTAGATCAAGCTTAAATTTTCTCTTGCAGCTCTTGTTGTAAGTCTTTTTTAAGTTGTTTAACTTTAGAATCACCGCAAAACCAATGGTGATATATTTCATCAGGGAGGTTTGTGCAATAATCTAGCTTAAGTTCTTTGAGATTTGGGCAGCTATTTAGAATATTATATAGTTGTTTTTTGGTAATCTTAGTTTTTTCAAGATTGAGTGTGTTTAGATGTTGTACGTTTTTCCAGTTAAGTCCGTCAAAGGTTACTGCGGTGCAGCTTTCTAGACAAAGCTCCGTAAGGTGTGGACAGCTATTTAGAATGCTTTGTAAATCTTGGTCGGTGATCGGGCAGTCTGTTAGGCTAAGTTCTGAGAGCTCTGGTACGCTTTTCCACTTAAGTTGTGCGAGGATTGTTTTTCTGCAATAGGTCAGGTAGAGCGTTTTTAAATGGGGACAATTGTCTAGAATGGATTGTAGGAGTTGGCCGCTTATTTCGGTACTTGTTAGCTCTAGGCTAATTAGTTTGCTCTGATTTTTCCAGTTAAGTCCATTAAATGTCAATTGACGGCAAAACGCTAGGTTAAGATTGGTTAAGTTAGGACAATTATTTAGGATTTCCTGAAGTTCCGTATCGGTGACCTGTGTATTCCACAAATTTAGGACCGTGATCTCCTGCCTGTTTGTCCAATCTAACTGTTGGAGTGTTACATTGGAACAGGCGTATAGGCTAAGTTCTTTGAGATGTGGGCAGTTGGCCAGGATATCTTTTAAGCCCTGGTTCTGAATACTGGTTTGGAAAAGCTCGAGGTGCACAAGCTTTTGCTGTTTTTTCCAATTGAGGCCATTGAACGTTAACCACTCGCGGTGTGACAAGAAAAGCTTGGTAAGCTCTGGGCAATTATCGAGGATTTTTTGTAGCCCTTGATCATTAATCCTTGTTTGAGTTAGTTCAAGATGGGTAAGTTTTTGTGAGTTTTTCCAATCCAGCTGCTGGAAGTTTAGCCCGGAGCAGTCGAATAGGTGGATTTTTGTTAGATGAGGGCACTTGCTGAGAACGGCGTTGAGTCCCAGGTCTGTTACCATGTTGCAGTAATTTAGATCGAGGACTGCAAGTTTTCGGTCTTTTTTCAGGTTGATGCCGTTTAGTGTTAACTTTTCGCAAAACCACAACTTAAGCTCTGTTAAGTTTGAGCAGTCGTTTAGAATATCTTGTAGGCCCTGATTAGAGAGATTGGTTTGGCCAGCGTCTAAGAAAGTAAGTTCCTGCTGATTCTTCCAGCTGAGCCTGTCGAACGCCAACTGCTTGCACCATCCCAAGTCGAGCTTGACCAGATTGGGACAACTATCCAAAATTTGCTGCAATTCTTGATCGGTGATTTTCTCATCCCGGATTATGAGTTGTTTAATCTGTTTTCCCCGCAGTCTTACAAGAGGAAGTTGGAAAGCGATGTCTGTTATGGTTACTGATTCTGAGCAGCTCTTTTTCAAAAACGACAAAACCATGGCCTGGAGCTTGCTTGTTTCTTTGATGTTTGCGGGAGCTGGAAGGCGCACGGTGCCGTTCATACGGATGGCGGGAACTAGATCTTTGGAGCCATAGAAGAGTGCATTAAAATTTTTACCGATCTGTCTGAGCGTTGATTTATCTACATTCTTTAGGAATGCGGCTATCTCGCCCCAGCATTCTGGGGGAAGTTTGAAGTAGTCAGGCTTTACGGGAACGATGGTGGTGTTATCGGGGACTTCTTTTTCTTCGATAAATCCTTCTGTTAAATCTTCAATTTTGACTCCGCTGTTTTGCGGTTGCTCGACCTGTTCTTCTAGCTGCTCATTTAGCTCTTTCAGTTCTTCTGCATTGTTGTTTAAATCTGCCATCTGTTCATAAAGTTCCTTTTTATCTTGTATTAAATCTTGCTTTTCAGAGCTGAGTTGGTTGAGGGCGTTTTGGAGTTGGGCGTTCTGTAGCAGTTTTTGCTGAAGACTTTGTTGCGTTGCAATGTAATTATTATGCTCGGTTGTAAGC
>CAYRPI010000120.1:0-2268 GCA_964426225.1 uncultured Candidatus Babeliaceae bacterium
CTTGCAAACATATTAAAATCTTGCCCTCAAGGCCTTGGAGAAATAGAAGAATTTAAAGCCGCCATAAAAAATCTATTTGGGTCGTTCAAAACACTAGATGAAGATATAGCAGTAGGTCTTACAGAACAGCGAAAAAAACTTCTTCAATTAGAAACCTCAGATCTAACTAAAAAGATAGAACTTATCACAGCTTTTGATTTGGCAATGAACCAGGAACTTGCCAACAATGAAATAGCTCTAAAAAGTTTTCAACTACAAAAAGCAATTTCTGATTGTCCCAAAGAGCTACAGATTGCCAGATTCTCAGAGATATATTTTGCAATTAAAGATCCAAAGAAACGCCAAGAGTGCTTGAAGGCTTTCTTAAAAATAGAGGGAAGTGCCGCAAAATTGCTAGAGGCAGTACGATATGATACTACAGATAACAACTGCAAAATATTTAAAAAATTAAAGGAAGAAGAAAGATGCGAATTACTCATAACCTGTCTTAATGATAATCCTAATGCTAGAGGCATAGCCACCCTGGCTTCTAAACTACTAGATGTTAACCCGCCACTAGATCCTAGATACATCACAAGCATTTTTGTGCAACCCGGCGTTGTGTATGGTAAATATAAAGAATGGGATTTTGCAAAATATATTGACGAACTAAAAAAACTAAGAGACTACAATCGAAATGTTGATTCCGCTACTTTTTCTGATGCTATAGATAAAATAATACAAGCCGGATTACAAGCAGATTTGACTGCTAAATTTGGTTGTTTGAATGGGAAAGACCTTATGCAGCCACCCTCTTTTGACTCATTAAAAAAAGAACTGGAGGAAAATTATGATTTAAAAGAATTTGATTTCGAAAAAGCAACTGTAACAAAAGAAGCACAAGATTTCGTGAAATCTATTTGTGATCGTAATTTATTAAAGGAATGCGTGGAAAAATATATAGCTGATCAAGATAATCTTGATGATTTTATAGGCCTGTATAAAAAAATGCCAATTGAGAATTGCAAAAAAGCACTTAATGCAACAAATAAACTTGAAGTTTTGAAACTCATAGATGTAGATCTTGGGAAAAATGACAACGAAGTAACTTGCAGCGAATTGCGCACCTTAGATCCAGAACGTCGTATAGAACTATTAAAACACTGCTTTTCTATTAATGATAATGAGGATGATGCAGCTAAAAAAGCTATATTAATTTCTAATTTGTTAGACATAAAGAACCTGTTTGAAAACACTGGCAATCAAGCTGGCCTTGCTGATAATAAAACCGTCTATAATATCAAAAAAGAAATTTACTGGGCTATAACATCGAAAAGTTGGAAAGGCATGGGTGGAAAAGCATCTTATTATCCCCTAAAGGACTCACAATCACATTTACAAAACATCTTAAATGCACTAGAAAGAACAACCGATCCTAATTTGATGCAAATCAAAAAGCACTTAGACGAAGCTCTTTCCCCCAAAACAAGCGCCCAAAAACTGGAGGAAAAGACAACAATAAAAGAGCCCGGAGAAGTTTTTTATGATGCTTTTGGTAGCAAAGAAGAATTAGAAAAAGAATTAATCAAAAAGAAATAAAATAGACACGGATACTTAGGTCAGGTCTCAAATTACGCGTTTTTTAGAAAAGCATCTATTTGACGCGGACGCGCGCTTTTTCGTTTGGCGCGTCCGAAGAGATTCGAACTCCCGACCCTCTACAAAATTCTCCCCAAGGGATTTTTTAGAGCATTGCTACTTGCCAGAGCTTGCCCATTTGGTATTGCAATACAGCTTAACCAAAGGCAACGAAATTTTTCCAGCACTTTTTTTATAAAAAGCTTTGCAGGATGGCTTAATAAATACCTCTAATTCTGCTTGGCTTATAGACAACTTTTCCGCCAATTCCCGCTTAGTAAACTTTCTGCGCCTTACCTCTACAGTCACTACTCTATCACAAGTTAAAAACTGCTTGATTATTTTCTGTGCAACCAAAAAGCTTAAATAGTTTTTTTGTTGCTCATCGGTGTTGCTAGATGGCTGCGACATGACTAAAATGCTATCAGTCATTTCAATCTCCTTATCAGGTTGATTTGATTAGTGGCGCATGAGTGTTCTTTGCACACATGTGCCACGCCTTCTTTAATTAATTTACAAAATTATGTTTTACTATCCTCCTGTATGTGATTTATGGCTTCATTAACATTTTTTGCCAACTGAGAACAAGCTTTTAAAAAAATTGCTTCCTCAGCAAAATCTGTGGGTCACTGGAGGCTCCTCAAGTTTCCC
>CAYRPI010000121.1:0-271 GCA_964426225.1 uncultured Candidatus Babeliaceae bacterium
CTGTAAAACCGTGCATGCAACCTTTCAAGCTCCCTTAGTCTTTCCACGACAAGTGCATGGAGTAGAAGTTATTGCCCTCAAAACCCCCATGGATTTAGAACAGGCTCGTCAGACCTACAAAAATGCAGATATGGTTAGCACTTGCCTGCCTCATGTAGCAATTGGGGTATTAACGGCAGACTGTTTACCACTCATTCTTTATAGTTCAGAAGCCACTGCAGTTGCCGTTGTACATGCAGGCTGGAAAGGTACGTTAAAAGACATTGCGCGA
>CAYRPI010000121.1:282-2238 GCA_964426225.1 uncultured Candidatus Babeliaceae bacterium
CATTTGAACATATGCATAATGAATATGGTTGTTTGCCCTCCCAGCTTCATGCATTCTTTGGGCCCTGTGCTCATCTGGAGAGTTATGCGGCGTCTCCAGAACTTATAGAACTCTTACAAAATAACCCACTAAGGGAAAAAGTCCTCACAGAATATGACGGTAAACTTCATTTTAATTTACCTCATATGAATTTGCTGCAACTTGAAGCGTGCGGAGTTCATGAATGCAACTGTTACATGGACCTTAGTAAAGATACCATTATCACAGACCGTTTCTGGTCCTATCGACGTGATGGAGAAAAAGCGGGTCGTCAATTAACCGTTGCAGTGTTAACCTAAGGTCAATCTTTTTTAATCCTAGGAAGAGAATATGAAAAAACGTAATGCAACCTACCCTATTGAAAAACTAATTCTTGAACGATGGTCCCCGCGTGCTATGTCAGGTGAATCGCTTGCGCATGATGAATTTATACGTCTTATTGAAGCCGCTCGATGGGCGCCATCATCCTACAACAGCCAACCGTGGAGATTCATCTACGCACATCGTTCCACCCCTGAATGGCAACCTATTTTTGATCTTCTGGTTCCCTTTAACCAAGAATGGTGTAAAAATGCCGCCATGCTAGTGGTTATTTTATCCCTAAAGAATTTTGAATATAACAATCAACCCTCTCGCACCCACTCTTTCTGCACCGGCTCCGCATGGGAAAATTTAGCATTACAGGGATGGGCACAGGGCCTAGTGGTACACGGAATGGAAGGATTCGACTATGACAAGGCTCATACGGTATTGCACGTACCAGACGATATAGCAGTAGAAGCTATGTGCGCCATTGGAAAGCCGGGTAAAATAGAAATGCTTTCGCCTGAGTTAAGAGCACAAGAAGAACCCTCCGATCGCAAACCTATTGCAGACTTAATTTTTGAAGGTGTCTGGGGAAAGTAGTAAACCTTTATTATAAAAGCTTGCTTATCGCTTCCTTAACTTCTGCGTTTTTATCCCCCATAACTTTAGCTATTGCGTACAAGGGATAAGAATGGACAGTATTATAAGTCGAATAATTTTGTGTTGAAAAACGTATCCCATACGGACTTTTTATATGGCCTTCTAGAAATGTTTGCATACTTTTGAGTGTTCGTCCCAACCCCGATTTAACTTCCACAGGGATAACAGATGCATCAATTTGAAGGAGATAATCTATTTCGGCTTGCCCAGAGCTCCCTTCCTTGTGCCAATAATAAGCATTATTTTTGCTATGCGGACTTGCATAAGCAAGTAATTCTTGCCCCACAAATGCTTCAACAAGAGCTCCCTTGTTTATAAATTCATTATTTGGATTCAAAAACCACTGAGACACATCTAAGTCTAATAATGCCTGAGCAAGCCCTGTATCCAAAAAAATAATCTTATAATCTTGTGGATCAATTTGTGCCCCAAGCGGAATGCCTTGCCCTGAAGAGTAATAAACTTTATGTGCAATACCCGCAGCAACCAAAAGATCCATAGCTGGTGCAAGTTCACGCTTGCGATAATCACCTTCAATTAGACTATACTTAAATTTTCTCCCCAATTGCACCGGTATATGTTCAAACAATAACTCAACATATTTTACCTGTAGCTTTCTGGCATACTTAGCAAAATCTTGACGGTAAGTATCAAGAAGCATGTTATGAATTTTCGTACATTTTATTAATCCATAGTTGTACAGAATGGGGCATTCCACCAAGAGCCAAATATTCCCCCAACAATCTCAATAGCCCATTATGCGCCACTTCACTCATTTCTTGTTCCAGCGTGTGACTTAGAATTTCATCTATAAAAAGACCATTGCCCGTTGCAGCTACAAACTCAATAAAAGAGAGTGGATGCATGTACAAAGATTGTACCCGTCCAACCGGTATTCCAACCTGTTCAATAGCAAAATCAAGCAGCGAACCAGCTGCTATTACATGCAAT
>CAYRPI010000122.1:0-2235 GCA_964426225.1 uncultured Candidatus Babeliaceae bacterium
GCAAACATCTGTTTATATTCTTCAATAGTAACCATTGTTGGCTTTCCCTCTTTTTCTACAACAATATAGGTTCCTGCAGGGTTAACGTGGACATCAAAGCCTTCTACGCGGATTATCTTTTCTGGTGGCGTTGGTGGTTTAGGAGGTCTTGGTGGCGTTGGTCGAGTTGTAAAATTCTTTCCTAAAAGACGGGTGGCATTAGTAAAATCATAAACACGAAACATTAATTTATTGGTGGGAAGATGAATCCTTGAGCCTCTTCCCATCATTTGTTGAAATGAAATAGGGGAATTGACATATTTGAAGAATACGACATTACGAACTATTGGGACATCCACCCCCGTGGTAATCAAATCAACTGTGGTAGCGATAAAGTGGCTACGGGTTGAGCCGCGTAAATCAGCAATATATTCACTGCCGCCAACAGAAGCAGTGCATTTAAAAGAATATGGCTCTAATCTTTGCTGGCCATTTTTTGCACACCAATCAGAATAAAGATTATTTAGCTCTTCGGCTACGGCATCTGCATGGGTATCGCGCACACAAAAAATTACGGTTTTCTGATGCGGACCACCGGTCTGAAGAAGCATATCGAATAAGTCCTTACACCAGGCTTTTACCCTATCAGGAAGTTGAATTAAAGCTTCAAAAGACGGCGCTCCATAACGCGCTCTCGCTTCAGCAACCATTAAGGGTTTGCCGGTAATAGCATCTTTTATGCCTAATCGTTCAAGGTCATCTCGAGTAATACCGCGATTATCTAAGTCGGTTGAACGTTTTATAATTTCACAAGCAGGAAGATAACCATCTTCAATGCCTTGCGACATGCTATATTCATAAACAGGTTCACCAAAATATGTTAGATTATTGGCGGTTATTTCTTCGTCTACTTTGCGGTCTTCTTTACTCCCACCTTCCCAATGGCGCGGTGTTGCAGTTAGGCCTACTTGAACGGCTTTAGGGTTTCTTTTTAGAACAAGGCTCCATCTATTCCATGCGCTTCGATGACACTCATCAATTATGATATGAGAAAAATAATTTTCTGGATAGTTTTCAAGCAGGAATTTGGCATCTTCTTCCTCTGAAGCAACATTCAGCGTTTGGTAAGTTGCAATTAAAATTCTTGCATTTTTCTGAGTGTTTGAGCCTGATACTGCTGCGGCATTGGAACCAAAAACATTCTGAAAGGCTGAAAGAGCTTGATTACGGAGTTCATCCCGATCACATAAAAATAAAGCGCGGCGCAAGGCGCCAGCATCTGCGATTTTTTTCAATAGATTCACAGCAATAAAGGTTTTACCAGAGCCAGTAGCGAGGAAAAGCAGGGCTCGGTTTTTACCTTGCGCGATTTTCTCCAAGACCGCACGAATAGCGGCATCTTGATAATAACGCCTGCTGGCTTCACCGCGTGCATACGGAACAAGAAGGGGTTTTGCGCTTTCGTTATCAAGAGAAATACCTATTCCTTTTTCATAACGAGAACGTAATTCTTCAGGTGTTGGAATTGTATCTATAGCTTGAGGCTTAGAAGTCTTCCCTGTAAAGTTATCATACTCAATAAAAAGATACCCATTAGAAGAGTATACAAATGGCACGTTATTTAGGCGGGCATATTTCTTGGCCTGTTCAAGGCCAGTATCAGATGGCTCATTGCTACGCTTTGCTTCTATCAAGGCAACCGCAATGGGCTGGGAGCTTTGGTTTACGCGAATACGCAAGAGGTAGTCTGTTCTTCCTTTTTGTCTTCTGCGAGGGTTTCCATCAATAACCTCAACAGCCCGTTCGGTCTCTTCGCGCTTTATAAGGTCCTCAGTCCAGCCTCTTTTATGAAGCGCTGGGTCAATTAATTTTGCTTTTGTATCTGCTTCGCTTAAATATTCTATACTATTCATTTTTTAATAATCCCTCATCCGCAAAACTATAATATTCATTATCTCCGATTATAACATGATCTAATACAGCTACCTGCATAATTTTGCCTGCCTTAAATAGTTCTTCGGTGAATTCGCGGTCTTCGGTGCTTGGGTCAACTTTACCTGAAGGGTGATTGTGCACGCATATTAAAGAAGCCGCAAAATTTTGCAACGCCTTCTGAAAAATCTCACGAATTATTGGATTTGCTTTATTAACGGTTCCTTCTTCTGCATCAAAAATATCAATAATTCTATTTTGTGAATTTAAAAGCACAATTTTAAAGACCTCTTTCTTTAAATCCCGCATTCTGGGCATTAAAAT
>CAYRPI010000123.1:0-329 GCA_964426225.1 uncultured Candidatus Babeliaceae bacterium
ACTGATTTTCTTATCCGCTATTTTGATAATACCAATACTGAAATAGGCAAAGACGGTTTTATATCCACTGAAGATACTCCTGCTATCACCGGATTGGAGCTCGCCTTTAAGGCAAAGAGTAAGAATGGAGATCTGCGCGAAACTGTAAGTTTTGTATCTTTACGCAATGCGCCGATGCGCTCTGGTAACCTGACGTTAAGAGAAGCCAGCCGCATACCTATCCCTAATTCTAAAGAGATAAAGGCATTCTTCCTGACTAATCTCTCAGGCATTGGAAATAACGATACGCTCATATTAGAGGCGCGCTCGCAATCATCAAGAAAGACCTG
>CAYRPI010000123.1:339-2230 GCA_964426225.1 uncultured Candidatus Babeliaceae bacterium
GTCTGGCGGTTGCTCGTGCAGTTTTCTAAGTCCGCTGGCTTAAGTGAACCAGTTATTGAGTCTTATTCTATAGAGTATCCTGCAGGTGATAAAGTTTATTCAGAGCGGCCACGCACACAAGTAGAATCGGGTTTAAATCTATTAAGCTTAAGCCCGAATGGCCTATACGATTATGACGACGACCAGATGCAGGATAGGGTTATCTTGGAGGGCAAGGTTATCTTAGAAGTGAAGAAGATGGATATTGGAGGTGCGTCTATATTTGTGAAACCATGAAAACGTTTGTTCGTTTGTTCGTTTGTTTGTTTGTTGGTTGGTTGGTTTGTGGGCAAGCGCAAGCAGCCGACAAACAGTGGAGTGGTGCTGGTGATGCCGCAAGCTGGAGCGATGCCTCTAATTGGTTTCCTGCTTCTATTCCCAGCACTTCCGATGATGTCTCTATAGATGCCACCTCTGCCTCTGTCCTTGCCTCGGCAACTTTTTCTGCTAAATCTCTGACCGTAGGAGGAAGACAGACATCAACCTTTACCACAGATAATTTTGTCTATGGAACAATCACTCCTACCAAAAATACTGACAATGCGTTATATATAAGAAAAGATGGCGCAGTTACCTTAAAAGGCACAGGCGACATTACCCTAAAAGGCGCTTTCAAGAATTCCGAGGAGAGTCTGACCTCTGAACCTGCATTTATGTTCGGGGTAGAATGATACAAAAAAAATAAAAAAATAGGGACAGTGTAGATTCAAATTACTAATGCAACAGTTTACTAAAAACTTCATGCGGTGTTAAAAATTCTAAAGTTTTCCGTGGGCGGTCATTTAGCATATCCTGTGTTTGTTTAATGTTCTTTAATGAAACTTTTGAAAAATCTGTGCCTTTGGGGAAAAACTGGCGAATTAAGTCATTCGTGTTCTCGTTCGTACCTCGCTCCCAAGGCGAATGCGGATGCGCAAAGTAAACCTTAATCCGCGTGTTCTTTGTAAAAAGTTTATGTTCTGCCATTTCCTGGCCGTGGTCGTACGTCAGGGAACGTTTTAATGCCTTAGGAAAGCGCCTAAACTCTTGAGCGAATGCTTTACGTACTGCTGTGGCATCTTTATCTTTAAGCTGGACTAAAAAGGTCATACGCGTGGTTCGTTCGACCAAGGTACCTAAAGCTGAATCGTTGTTATGCCCCATAAGAAGATCGCCTTCCCAGTGGCCTGGAACGATGCGATTGGCAACTTCAGCAGGGCGTTTTTCGATACTTATATAGTCTTGGATAGGGCCGCAATTCCGACGGGACTTGCCATTACGTGGACGACGGTTTATATGCCGGCGCCGTAAACATCTAATTAATTCCTTACGTAATGCTCCGCGCGGCTGAACATATAAGTAGGAATAGATACTTTCGTGTGAAATTTGCATAGTTATGTCCATAGGATACAATATTTTTAGACGTTTGGCAATCTGTTCCGGTGACCAGAATTGATTAAGCTGTTTGAGAACATATTGTTTCAATGGTTCATTGATATCCATTTTTCGTCTTTTGCGGGCAATATGTGTTAATCGATCAGCGCGGCGTTGGGATTTTACAGCTCTGTAAGGATACCAATTCTTGCTATTACGGTTAATTTCGCGAGAGATAGTACTGGGAGATCGGCTGAGTGAAGCCGCAATGTTACGCCGGCTAATCCCTCTAGCTAATCCACGACTAATCTCTTCACGTTCATTAATATTTAACCTGGGATGCTGGGCCATATGCAACTCCTTTCTTCTGATATATTATATCAGATTCAAGTGTTGCATTAGCAACTTGAGCCTAGCCAGACCCTTTTTTGAAGGGAGAAAAGGCGCCTGACCCCTTTTTAAAAAAACAAACGAGGGAAAAATGATTATTGTATTGAGG
>CAYRPI010000124.1:0-2169 GCA_964426225.1 uncultured Candidatus Babeliaceae bacterium
GCTGCATTATTTTTTTGAGAAGACTGAATCCTCTAAGCGCCACTTGTTTAACGGCCTAAAAATTGAGCAGTATCCTGACTGTATGGCTCATCAGGGAAAATATCCTGTAATCTTCCTTACCTTTAGAGATATAAAGCATAAAACATGGGAGCTCTGCTATAGCGGTATTAAGCAATTGGTTGCTGGAGAATTCAGGCGTCACCGGTACTTATTGGATGGCCCCCTTCTTGATAATGCGCAAAAAAGAGATTTCCAGGCAGTTGTGGATGGAAGTGCAGATGAAATTTTCTATCGCAGAGCTCTTAATAATCTTTCGGCCTACCTTGAGCGCGCCTATCAAACACGGGTTATGATTTTTATTGATGAATATGATGCGGCGATTCATGAAGGTTTTTTAAGCGGCTATTACGACAAAGTTATTAATTTTATGCGTTCGTTTTTGACTGCTGGGCTTAAAGATAATTCTGCCCTTGAATACGGCGTTTTAACTGGTATTTTACGCATTGCGCGGGAAAGTATTTTTAGCGGATTGAATAATTTAGTAGTACGGACATTTGTGAATGAGGGGTTTGAGACACAATTTGGATTGCTTGAAAATGAGGTTGAAGAGCTTCTTTGTCATTTTAACATGCACCATGAAATCACAACCATTCGCAAGTGGTATGATGGTTATAAGAGTGGCACCTGTGCTTTATACAATCCTTGGTCGATAATTAATTTAGTTGATAATAAGGGAATAGTGCAGCCTTATTGGGTGAATACCAGTGATAATGCACTCATTAAAACGATATTGCAACAGAGTGGCGCCGAGGTTAAAGAAGACCTTGAGTTAATCATTCAAGGCAAAGCAATTACTAAGATAATCAATGAAAATGTAGTGATGCCTGAGATTTATCTGGACGATAATGCTCTGTGGAATTTTTTGTTTATGAGTGGGTATTTGACGTTTGAAAACTACCGAGCAGATCCTTCTCTAGAAGGGCAGTTTTTGGCTGAATTAAAGACTCCTAATACTGAAGTGGCATTTGTCTACACTACTCAAATTCAGGCATGGTTTGGGGGAAGTGAGGGTAGTTTGCGGGTTTATCAACGCATGTTGCAGAATTTAATTGCAGGTAATATTGATGATTTTCGCGAATTATTTGAGATCTTTTCACTAGAGACCATAAGCTCATTTGATACCGGTGGTAAGAAGCCAGAAAAATTTTATCATGGCCTAGTGCTTGGCATGCTTGCAAGTTTGCGGGACACTCATGAAATTAAATCTAATCGTGAGAGTGGGTGGGGGCGCTATGACGTGTCTGTGATTCCTAAGGATAAAAATCAACCGGGTATAATTATCGAATTTAAGACGGTGAGTCGCATGAAAAAAGAGACGCTCGAAACTGCTGCTCAAGATGCTCTTAAACAGATTGAGGATAGGCAGTATGAGGCAGAATTGCGTGTCCGTGGAATACAAAAGATTATTAAGTTTGGAATCGCATTTGAAGGCAAACAAAGTTTAGTCTTGGTTGGTGCGGCTTAATAAGGATTATATCAGGGTAGTCTTTGAGCTACTGCTTCCAGGATAAGTCTTGCTTTTTTTACAAGCTGCGTAAAAGCAATAGGCCTAGAAAAGGGCCTTGGTAACATGTCTTCTGAAATTTATAAATCTATTGCAATCTGAAAATAAAATATGGCACGTTAATATAGAGAGGTGTAGTTTTAAAAAATGGAGGAAATGATGAAGAGTTTAAAATTTATAGTGCTATCGGGTGCTTTTTTGTTTGCATACGTTTTGCAGGCAGGTATGTTGCAGATTTTGGTTGAGAATAGTAATGGAAAGATTGATGAAATCAAGTCCTTTTTAGATAAGAATCAGTCTGAGAAGGTTGATGTGTTTTCATCCGGTCTTAATGACGCCCTAACGGCTGCTGTAATAAAGGGTTATGTTGATGTGATTAAATATCTTGTTGAAAAGGGCGCCAAAATTGACCGTAGGGGCCGCGCATGGTTGGAATTGGGTTTCCGCCAGCCTGAGGTGAAAAAATATCTTGTTGGAAAGGGCGCTGTAATCGTCTTATGATAATCTGTGCATAAATTTGCGTCCAAATTACGTTTTTCGCAAGAGCATGGAAATAGTGCTAATCTGGGAAAGAACAATTCTAGTTTTTGTGTTTGAGGGACCTA
>CAYRPI010000125.1:0-2160 GCA_964426225.1 uncultured Candidatus Babeliaceae bacterium
TATTTTTTCTTCGTTTTAAAAATTGCGTGAAATTTTTAGGAAAAGCACACGAGAAAATTATATGAGAGCTCCGAAGAATTAGCAAGAAGAATTTTTGAGGTGGTTTGAGGTTGTCGTCGGTAGAATTTTAATCTACTTTTCTGTCATCTTCAATCTTGTTTTCTTTTTCTTCCGTCATTTTAATCATCTTTTTTAGCTTCATGTCGTGTTTGGGCATGACTGTCCCTTGGGCGGCCCCATGGCCGCCAGCAGACTAAGGGTTTTCAATGTGCTGTCCTTTAGCAACCCCAGCCCATGTTTGATCATCTTCTTGAGATTAGACGCTGTTACGGCCAGATAAGCTTGGATGCGCGTCCTGACCAAGCCAAGGTAACGGGCTCGATTTAAACCTTGATTTCTCTTTAAGTCCGCCTGCCTTGGCTCAATCTTGTAACGTTCGCCTTTCATCACCAGGTTGTATTCATCCGTGACATTGAAAGACACAGCTGCCCAACGCTCCAGTTGCGCGGCTGCCACAAAGACCCTGCGGCCTTGCGATTTCGACGTGGTGCACTCTTTTCTTTTTTTGCACGTAGCGCAGACACTGGCCATGAATCTAAATTCAAAACCCATCTTGTCTTCAAGATGATATCTGGCTTCCGCCGGATAACCATCGGGACAAACCAAATTGCCGTTTTCAAAAGAGAATTCATCCAACAGATATTTACCTTCTTTGTTCTTGCTGGGGACTAGGGGAATGTAGATGTTAATCGGTTTTTCAGGATGATCCTGAAGAGCTCGAATCTCGATCCTGGTATTGCCAAAATCATACTTGGCGTCCGCCACAAAGTGCTCCGGCACAACCTCAATGTTTTTCTTTTGTTCTTCAAGCAGCCAGGCCGCGTATTTTTCTTCTGCCACGCCGGCTTTTTCAACCGTTATGGAGGTGATAATCCCGTACTGGTTGTCCATATTGCTCATGATCTTGTAGCCGGCAAAGAATTTCTTGTCGCTTTTAGCTCCCCAGTTAACATCAGGATCAGACGGATTAATCATTTTACCGGTGATTTTTTCGATATCTTTTTTCTGCTGCTTTTGTCCTTCATCGTCGAAATATTCATCCTGCCGCTCACTCAAGGCTCGTTCCATCATTTCCAACTCCCGCTCGATTTTTTTGCTTTTAAGCCGCCCGCGATGTTTTTTGACCTCCTTGACCAACTTTTGGCAAATGCTTATCAACTCCTCAAAGTGTCTCTGCTTGTTTTTTGGCTCACGCATAATTCTAAAATCAAACTTGGTCGACCATTTTTCATAAAGCTTAACATCAGCCAATTTTATGGCGCTCAGAAGTTTTTGCCGACAGACATTGAGCAGTTGAATGGGATTCAAAATGGCAATATTGCCCTTAATATTTGTGGCGTCCTGGGTCTGGATCTTGCCGCTAATCAAGTTTGCCCCATGCAATTGGACGATAATTTGTTCAAAGGCAACCTTGAACTTTTCTTCGCCCATTCTGTTCAATCTGAAAAAAGAGATAGTGGTATCGTCAGGCGCTCTGCCGGTAAGTCCCAGGCCGACAAAGTAGCGATAGAGAGGAACTTCAAAAATTTTCTTGGAAACCTCAACATCCGAGAGGTTTTCCAGATACTCGAGCAGGCAGGCCATGAAAAGGACTTTAGGCTCAATGGGGGTGCGCCCCAAGTTGTTTTCATTATTATACGCGTCTTTGACCAGCGGCTCTAGGAAGTCCAGATTCAGAAACTCCTTAATTTTCACCAACCGATGATCGGGCGGAATGAAATTCCTAGCAACGAAATCGTCAAAAAAGCTTTTTTCGGGAGCGGTTGGCTTTAGCATCACTCACCTCTTTCAACTCTTATTTTAGCTTTTTGGGTGAAAAAGTCAAAAAAGCAATCCCATGTATCCCCTGCTAATCAAGAGATATAGAGAGATAAAAAGATTTTTTGAGAAAAAGTGAAATTTTTGCCGAAATATGTTGATAGATATTTGAGGGATCCGAGAGGTGAAAAAACAAGCACTTTTTCGGAGCTCTCTACAGTTATAAATTAACTAAGGAGAAATAATATAATGAGATTAGAAACTTTAGGAAATTGTCGCGGGTCAGCAGGTCGGACATTTTGCAATGGAGCGCCTAGAACAAAGGAAAGTTCTCCTACAAGG
>CAYRPI010000126.1:0-2142 GCA_964426225.1 uncultured Candidatus Babeliaceae bacterium
AAACCGCCGGAAAAACCGTGCATTTTTGCATTTACAATGCAAAATAACACTATCATTTTTACGGTAACAAGATTTTAGTGGTCTTTTATTGCTTAAGAATAAGCTTGCGTTTCATAATTGCAATATAGCCATAAGTATATATTTAATAAACTATTATAGCAATAATTATTATTCTGTATTTTGTTGTCTATAATTGAAAATAACGAAAACAGCACGTTTTAAGTCTTGTATCGGCAAAAAAAATGCGCTTTCCGACCGAATGTCATTTTGCTTGCAACCGTTCCCGGTGCGGTCTCAAAAAATTTCGCGTCCGGAGGAACCATTTTTTATTTGCAACGACCCTCGCACCACGTTGCGACAGGTTGCGCGATGTCTGCTTGTTCGTACACACCTGCGTACTGATATTTCGTTTGAACCTGCGCAAACGTGGTGCGGATAAAAAATAATCGCTGCTTCCATTACTGCACCTGCCCGTTTGAATTTTGCTTCTCCATCAGTACATTTTCGCATAGATATTTCCTTTAAAAATTAGTGTTTTTTGTGAACCTTACCCTTCACCCGGCTCTTAACGCGCGTGCGCACGTACGTGCGGCATGGGGGTGAAATAGTGAAAGGTATATATATCTCTTTATATATATAATATTTACAGCAATTAAACCTTTCACCCTAAGGGTAGTGAAAGGTTAGTGAAACGTCTTCACTTTATGTCTGATTTCGGCGATAGCATTTTTAGAGTCGAACCTTTCACCCCCCAAAAAGTGAAACGTTTGGTGAAAAGTCTGACCATGCATTTTTTTACTCACATAAAACATAAACCACTCCCTTAAAAGTGTTAGAATTACTTTGGATGGACGTGACATCGCCTTGCTCTATCAGGGTATCGATAAGTTTATTGAACGAGTCCTTATCCATTTTCATGCGTTTAAGAAGCACACTGCGGAGCAATCGCTTATCTTTGGCGGTCCTGAGTTTTTCCTTGAGCTTGAGGCAGTTGGCATGAAAATCATTTTCAGCGGCGTAGATGCCTGACATATAGAGCTGGCGTCGGACTTGATGTTGAATAAACTTCAGTGCCCATGATACCGCCTGCTCGGTAATGATGGGCTGTTGCGGATTTTCACTGCAGGCATAGAGTAATGCCAGTTTCCTTGCATTCTCACTTGCTCGAGTCCAGACCGTTTTGGCGGTCTCGTTATATGCTTCACATTTTCGATGCTCCCTATCAGTCTGCTGTTGGAAACTTATGAGCATATCGCCTTCTGCTGATCCAGTTCGGCGAGGATGTATAATACACAAACATAAAAAATAAAGTTTGTGTGTCATTGAGTACCGTGATACCATCATGCAGAAATAGTGAGAACTGACAATTTCAAATATGAAAGGAAACTGGTATGGCAAAAAAGAAACTTACAAGCGGCGAATGGTCAAAGGTGGAAGTTGGTGTACTCAAGAAAATGTTCCCTGCCACAAGCAACCCCAAGATCGCCGCAAAACTCAACCGATCATTGGCATCTGTAGAAATGAAGGCAAAAAAGATGGGACTCAAAAAATCGGCAAAGTATCTCAAATCCATTGCAAGAGCGTAATTGCCCTAGTTGGAGACATCCTGAAGTTTAAAAAGAGGCAGGTGCAAATACCTGCCTCTACTTTTTACCCCACCCTCACAATCGCCTCCATCGCTTTCTGCTGGTCGAGTTCGGCGTAGACTTCGGTAATCGCTGCCGACCGGTGACCAAGGATAATTCGTGCCGTTTCCAGCCCGAACTCTTTCCGCAGGAATGTTGCCACATTGTGCCGGAGCTGATGTGGATGTCAGTGATAAACCAACAGTGGCATTTGCCAGTGAATCCTGAATGTTTGTTAAATCGTAAAAAACTTCTACAGAATACGTTATCTATTGTGGCAGATTGCTTGCAGACTGCTATGCCGAAAAAGTATGTTCGACAAATGATGATTATCAGATTATACTATGTAACATGATGTACAGGATTGAAAAAATTAATTTTATGAAGATTGTTCGGCCAATGAAAACGACGTTTGCAACGGCTCTTGGTTCGAAAAATTGCGCAACAAGTGTGATTGTGCATGTAGTACTCAAAGGTGGCCATGTTGGGACAGGAGAAGTACCGACAAGTTTTGTTG
>CAYRPI010000127.1:0-288 GCA_964426225.1 uncultured Candidatus Babeliaceae bacterium
TGCCCGTTCAAGACAATACACTCCCAAAATAGAATCTGCAGGCGCTACAACCGACGTCACAAAAGAACGTGTTGCAAACCCACCCGTTTTTGCACGCTTAGCCTTTTGAGCAATCTGCACATCTTCTAACGTTTTACCAACGGTTGAGAGCAAGGCCTCAACCACCTCAAGGACATCTGCGCACTCTTCAACTAGCTCATCCCTAATTCGAGCGTCAAAAACCTCCTGGGCCTCTTCACGTATTTTCTCTTGCAGCGCCAGTTTATACTCTTCAAGGTCCAACGGGCG
>CAYRPI010000127.1:298-2106 GCA_964426225.1 uncultured Candidatus Babeliaceae bacterium
ACAACCACCTCTGTCGCCCCTTTACGATACTGCGATTCCACTACCCCATCTCTTACAAGCTTGTTCAAAGCAAAACGTTTTAATACCACCAAATTAATCCTTTCGTTTATCCTACCTTAAGCCACCCATCAGGCTTTGCTAGGGACCGCCAACTCATCACGTGCCCCAATGAACGAACCTGATCATCATCACCCCCATAAATAATGATATTACCTGCTTCACTCGTTCCAGCAAGCCTATTCAAATATTTTAACTCATCAAAGAAAGATACATTTATCGTCCTACCCGATTTAACCTCAATGGGCACAAATGTACCGGCATATTCAATAATCGCATCTACCTCGTGCCCCGTTTGATCACGCCAAAAATAGAGAGGTGGACGCACGCCTCGATTAAAAAAATATTTGTGCAACTCACTCATCACAAAAGACTCAAAAATACCTCCCCGCATATAGTGCGTAAGCAGCTGATCAGGAGAAGTTATTCGCAAGAGTGAACAGATAAGCCCTGTATCATAAAAATAGAGCTTTGGTGCCTTGATCAAACGTTTACTAAAATTCTTAAAATGTGGAGTCTGAAGAAAAATAATAAAGCTTGCTTCCAACAATGAAAGCCAGGACTTAGCCGTATTTACACTTATCCCACAATCATTAGCAAGCGATGAAATATTTAGTAGCTGGCCAACTCGTCCCGCACACAATGCCAAAAAATTTTGAAATTGACTTAAGTCTTGAATATTTTGAACTAAACGTACATCTCGCTCAACATAGGTAGCTATATAACTCGCATACCAATCAATAGGATCGCGATCATGATAAAAAAGGCGAGGATACATTCCTCTAAAAAGTGTCTGCTCAAGCCCCTCTTCGTCCATTCCTGCATTATGCAATTCCTCAAGTGAATAAGGGAGCAACGAACAGATAGCAACTCGCCCCGCCAAAGTCTGAGTTATAGCCGCATGTAACAAAAAATTTTGAGAGCCCGTAAGCACAAAAAAACCCTGTCTATCACTTGCATCCACAATACCCTGCAGATAAGACAAAAGCTCAGGAACCCGCTGAATCTCATCAAATATAACTCCCTCACCAGACGTATATTTTTCCAAAAAACCACGAGGATCCGTTTCGGCAAAAATACGGGTCTCTGGATCTTCAAGCGACACATAGGTATAAGCTGGAAATAACATTTTTGACAACGTTGTTTTACCCGACTGCCGCGGACCTACTAATGCAATTACCGGAAATTGTGTGCGCAACCGTTCTATCTTTTGGGCTAGTTTTCTTAGTACCATAATCCCTCCATTCCCCCTCCATTTCCTTGTTAAACATTTGTATTCCCCCATCAATAAAGAGCTTAACATAACTCTTGACAGATTTGCAATCAAAATGCAAATCTGTCAGAAAAGCTTAAAACATGCCCCTTGCACACAACACCATCCTCAACTAGAATAAGAAAAATTTCTTTTACTCCACAAAACCAAGATTAAATTCTGAAAAAGGACCTTTTTATGAACTCAAATCTCAGGATTAAATCCTACCATCGCACCCACACCACCCTACTCTCTACATTATGTACTATCACCATTGCACTCTACATGGCCGAAACGCACACTTTGCCAAAAGACACAACCATTTCGATGCTGGCCCCGCAAGATTATGATCTTGTCGAAGTTAATCGCATAGACCCCACTATCACATTGGACATACGATATGCAACAGAGAACAATTTCACAGGAAAACAGGTCTATCCTTCCAGTCGCTGTTTTTTGCGAAGAATTGCGGCTGAGAAACTGCACAACATCCAAAATG
>CAYRPI010000128.1:0-2047 GCA_964426225.1 uncultured Candidatus Babeliaceae bacterium
CATGGGCATTGCATGAAAAAGGTGCATACTTAGGAGCAAAAGAAATTACCAAAGGTCAGACTTATCTGCATATTCTTGCAAAAAACATACGCAAAACTGGATATAAACCATTCACAAATCTTGTACAAACATCTATTGAAGGCTACAACGGATGCTTTCGTTATCTCATACAAGAACGTGCCAATCTGAAGCCTGACAACGATGGCAATACCCCCTTACATTTCGTAGCTTGCAGTGGGCCTGTAAAGGAAGTTTTATCCTTATTAAAAAGTAAGAAGCAATCACTAGAATTTACTCCTAATAAAAACCGATTTGGTTTCACGCCTCTAGACATTGCAACAGAATACGAAGGCATGGTTTATAAGGATAAAATCGAGGCCCTACTCCCCTTATATGAAAACAAGACACCAATCTCGAGCCTCTCCAGTAAAAAAAACCATCGCTGCGCCATCTTTTTCGGAACTCCGAAACTAGAAAAAAACAACAATTTCGACGTCCCCTCTCTATACCTTGCTTATTTTCTCTCCCAGCTAAGTGGAATTGCCATTACTACCAAGCCGTTACTCTCTTCAGTTATTAATCATGCGCAGGAAACGGAAAAACTTTCCCCTGCGATTCTTGAGAACTGGTACTGCAAAGAAATTTCGAACAACTGGGTACTTTTGCTCCCGGATCTGGAGAAAAAATTGCATCAAGAAAACATTAAGCCCCTCAATGATAAAACACCCACAAAACGAGAACTTCTGTGCGGCGTATGGATCGATCATCTTCCGACGCTATCACGGGACAAAATAGAAAAATTTTCATCATCATTAATCAATTCAAACAACGAGCTCGCCCTTACTAAAGAACTGGTTGAAGCCCTAGACAACCACTACCTCTTTGTGGCAAAAAATCAGTATAAAGAACAAACAGAGGCCCCTACCTGGATTACCATAGCCACTGGGCATTCAACCGCATCAAAACTATTAAATCTCGACGAGGAACTCTGTTGGGCAACAACAATGATGCTAAGTTCATCCCCCTCAGACATAACCACATTTTTCTCCACGCTCTGTAAAAAGACTAAACAAAAACTTATTATCTGCGCTACCTGCTGCTGCGGCGGCATCAATGCAACGTTTTTCCCAGAATCACTCCCTACTCCTGTTATACTCTGCACCTACGGAAATACAAAGTTCTACGGGGGGAAAACTCCCCTCTATGGCAAATTATTCGATAAAGTCGACCAGGAACTAGCCAAAAAGAAACCTAATTTTATCACTGCCATTGCACATCTCACTTCCATACCTAATTACCGCACACAATGGGAGTTGGAAAGAGGATTGGCAAGCTTAACTAATATCCCCTTAATTAAATACCCTGGAGAAAAATCCCGGCCTCTGCCAATGCCCCGACTTATACTTATTGATACTGAAAAGATGTCGCAAAAAAACTCCCTCACTTTAAATTACATTCCACATCCTCAGCGGCCTTGCCCATTAATTATCGCCCTTGAGACAGAGAAGGTATCAACCCCACTTCATCTTGTTGAAAAAACCTCAGGTTTACTTCCTACTATTCCCGAATTTAAACAAAATCCTGTTGCCGGAACAAAACCTCTTTTAATTGCGTACCCTCACAATATCCCCCTATTTATTTCACGTTTCACAGGCCCAGCATTCCACTCAATAGACAAGATAGACGCCCCCTCCTGTGGAGCGCTATCATTCATTAGAGCTCTGTGCCGTTCATGGAATGATGAAAAGGATGAAAAAACATTTGAATGCAAAAATCTTACACTCCAAGACGATGTATTTGCAACCACCAATAAACCGCTGGGAAGGGACTATGGCGCAAAATCTTTCGCCCTATACCTCATCAACAAGTGCGCCATTCCACAACCAACTTCCACGGATAAAAATGCAACCTGCAAGGGAACAAAGGCCCTTCTTATTCCATCCACCCAGGAAGGCGCTCTAGAAATATTTTTAGACCATGCATCGACAAACTTCCAGATTATAAAATTAACAAAGGAACAGGTTGAAAAGCACAAAGATACATACCT
>CAYRPI010000129.1:0-304 GCA_964426225.1 uncultured Candidatus Babeliaceae bacterium
TTGTATTTGGTTGATAGACTCCTCCGCCTTTTTGTTTTGAAGTTTGGACACTACTACACCCAAAAGGCTATTCAATTCGTCAATTGAGCCGTAAGCATTGACACGTAGATGATTTTTAAAAACACGTTTACCGCCAAAAAGAAAAGTTTCTCCTTTATCTCCGGTACGAGTGTAGATTTTCATGTGTTAACACTCTGAATAGCCGCAACTGTAACATTTTTTACAACCTTCTTCATAGGCTAAAGCCGCCTCTCCACAAGATGGGCAGAGATCGTATTCTGACTTCTCCACAAGAAGGGGTTGT
>CAYRPI010000129.1:314-2041 GCA_964426225.1 uncultured Candidatus Babeliaceae bacterium
ATGGTGAGTTAGTAGTAGGCAACTGGACGGCTGGACCATTGTTGTTTTTAAGTTTAAAACCAAGATGCATTGCTAAAACTTTAGCTACTGCATCAGGAAGAGAGCGGACCTTTTTATCTCCAAATCCCAAAGATTTGGAACCACCTATGCTAATTAATTGGTTGAAAATCTGTTTAGCGCGTTCTTTTGCAGGGATACTTGATTGCATACGGAAGACCAAAGAAGCTAGTCTTCCCAATGCTTCAGCCATGGCAGTGACATCGGAACCTGCTTTACCAACATTAATAAACAACTCCAACGGCTCATTGTTTTCGCCAGTGTTTATTGTGATAAAAGCAGTACCGACTGGGGTGTTAATTTGATATGTGGCTCCTTGGGCTACCATCGGTCGCGGTTTTATCTCTCTCCCTGTTTCTATGCTTCGTTTGACTTTGGCTTCCTCTTCTTTTTTATCCTTTTCTCTTTCAAGTACGCCCGGACGACTTCCTTCTCTCATATAAGTTATTCCTTTGCAGCCGAGATCATAAGCCAAGGTATAAAGTTTTTTTACATCATCTGCTGTATGTTCTTTTGGGGCATTTACTGTTTTAGAGATAGAGGCATCTACATATTTTTGGATAGTTGCCTGTACTCTTATGTGTTCCTCGGGTGTTAGATTATTGGCGGAGACGAAATAAGGAGGGATAGGATCATGCGGATGAGCCCTTTTCCACTCCTCAAATAAAGGATGGTAAAGCTTGTGTTCCCCTAGCCTATCCCGTCTAATAAAAGAAAACTCATAGACAGGTTCAATTCCTGAAGAAACTCCTGCTAAAAGCGAAGTAGATCCAGTGGGCGCCTGTTGTAAAAGCAGAGAGTTTCTGATTCCCCATTTCTTAATTCTACCCCTGATCTGCTTCGGAAGTTGTTTGATGAAATAGCCCTGTAGATATTTTTTCGAGTCAAATTTGGGGAACGGTCCTTTTTCCCGGGCCAGCTCGACAGAAGATTCATAGGCAGCATCTCTTATTGTGCTGTAGATTTTATCTATGATTTTAAGCGACCTGTCTGATCCGTAGCGCACTTTCATTTTAATGAGCGCATCACCCAAACCCATAGTGCCAAGTCCTACTCTTCTTTCTCCTTTTTGTTGTGTTTCACGGATTTGAGGAAACACATAAAAATCAGCATCAATTACGTCATCTTGGAAACGTATGCCTATCTTGGCTATTTTAGCTAGTGTCTTATAGTCCATTTTTCCATTTTTAACTAATGCCTCTAAGTTAATTGAACAAAGATTGCATACTCCCCAAGGCGGTAAACCTTCCTCTCCGCAAGGATTTACGCAATTGATTTTGTTGAAATACCAGTTGTTAAACCATTTATTGTAGCGCTCCATGAAAACGACACCGGGTTCAGCTGATGTCCAAGCTGTTTCACAAATTAGATCCCAAATTTTTCTCGCTTTGACTGTTTTGTACACTTTGACTTTTTTGGCTAACTTTTGCCATTTTTCAAGGTCTCCTTCCCAGAGAGTGTCATAGTCTTTATCTTTCAGATCAGGGAAGACCAGCTGCCAATTCCTATCCCGTTTTACTGCTTCCATAAATTTGTCGGAAATACAGACGGAAAGATTGGCGCCAGTTATTTTTGAAAGATTTCTTTTGACGGTAATAAACTCTTCAATATCGGGATGCCAATCCCAAAGCATAAGCATTAGAGCGCCGCGACGGGTTCCTCCTTGTTGG
>CAYRPI010000130.1:0-2037 GCA_964426225.1 uncultured Candidatus Babeliaceae bacterium
CTTGCGGCCGTACTCCCCAGGTGGCCCGCTTAACACCTACGCTCCGACACTGCAAGCTCCCGTAGAGCTTGCAACAACAAGCGGGCATCGTTTACAGCGTGGACTATCGGGGTTTCTAGCAAACTTCCAATCATCTTTGAATCATAGGATTAGAAAGTTTGTATCTAATCCCGTTTGCTCCCCACGCTTTCGTCCCTCACCGTCGGACTTGTTCCAGATAGACGCCTTCGCCACCGGAGGTCTTCCATGGATTAAAGGATTTAACCCCTACACATGGAATACCTCTATCCTATCCCAATCCCAAGTTCAGCAGTATTCTCAGCAAGCCTGCTAGTTAGCTAGCAGATTTCACCAAGGACTTGTTGAACCGGCTACGGACCCTTTAGACCAAATAATCGTGATCACTATTTGTGGCGCGGGTATTACCGCGGCGGCTGGCACCCGTCTTACCGACCACTTATTCATCTTGCTTTTTGGGCAAGATAAAAGGTTATGCATTGCATAATCACTCAGGGTTCCCTTCTCACCCTTTCAGGCATTGGAAAGTTTTCGCGCCTGCTGCGTCCCGTAGGACCTGCCTTCATGTCTCAGAAGGCATCTCCGGGCTCCCACTCTCATGGCCCGTACCCGTTACAGGTTTGTGAGTACTTTACACTCACAACAGCCATGATAGGTCGCAGCCCAATCCTCAAGCGCCGTAGCTTTAACTGTTAAAGCATTCCAGCATTTAACAGTTATGGAGTATTAGCCTCAGTTTTCCAAGATTATCCTCCACTTGAGGGTATGTTAGCTACGTGTTACTGAGCAGTTCGGCGAGCCCAAATAGCTCGCGCCTCGCATGGCTTAGCCGAATCCTGATAACAGTGATCTCCGGCAGGATCAACCGGAATTGCGGAATTGCACATGTCACCTCTATAAAATCCACACATCTTTACTACATCAGCCAAAAAAAGCTCTTGACTTCATTTTTAGCCATAATGGAAATGATTTTTCACTAAAGGCAAATGCCTATCCAAATCAACGCCAACACTATGGCAAATGTAAAAGAAAATATAAAAACACTAATATAAATAATTGCTTCTTTCAGATATATTTAAAGTTTACTCTTTTTTAAGCTATGTAATCAATAGATTTAATTGTTTTTTTCATGAAAATTTCTGGAAATACAAAAAGTCCTAAGCTTGAATTGTACCAGCAATTTGGAAAAATGGTACATAAATGATAATTATTTGAAGTAGAACAGATAGCAAAACAGATGCTATTAGTTTTTTGTTTGTGAGTGGATTAATTTTAAATGCAGATCTTTTTTCTGATCTGCAATTAAATACAAAAAACATTTGAAACATTATTACTGTTGTGAATGCCATTGTTCTTGCTTTTTCTAAACCATTTGGAAGCTCTAGAATGAAAATGGAAAATGTTATAATAAATCCTATAAATCCTGCGAATATTATAAATGGTATAGAAGAATGTAGAAATGTTTCCTTAGGACTTCTTGGTTTTCTTAACATTATATCTTTTTCTTTAGGATCAACTCCTAAGCTTAAGGCTGGAAAGCTATCTGTTATAAGATTAATCCATAATATTTGTGTAGGTAAAAACGGTATTGGTAAACCTAAAAACATTGCTGCAGTTACAACAAACATTTCATCAAAGTTAGCTGAAAGTAAAAACCTTATGAATTTTTTAATGTTATCATAAATTCTTCTTCCTTCTTCGATAGCAGAAACAATAGTATGGAAGTTATCATCGAGCAAAATCATATCAGAAGATTCTTTTGCAACATCAGTCCCTTTTATACCCATTGCAACTCCTATATCTGCTTTCTTTAATGCAGGGGCATCATTTACTCCATCTCCTGTTACTGCTACAATATGCTTTTTCTTTTTTAATTCTTCAACTATTTTTAATTTATGTTGAGGAGAAACTCTAGCAAATATTATAGTTTCATAAACAGCTTCTTCAAACTCTTCTTCGCTCATTTTATCTAACTGCTCGCCAGTTATTACATCTCCACTTAATCCTATTTGAGAGGCA
>CAYRPI010000131.1:0-2019 GCA_964426225.1 uncultured Candidatus Babeliaceae bacterium
AAGCCTGTAGCGTAGCGGGGATAAAGCGAAGGCACGGGGCTTGCCCTTAATCGCAAGACGAGTGCCTGAGCGAATCAATGCCCTTAGGGGGCTGAGGAGCGGAGCGAAAAAGACCCGAAGGGGCTCTGTAGTGGAGCAGTCCGAAGACCCCGGAGGGCTACCTTGAAGGGTGGGTGGCGGGGGAAGGGTTCTACTAATCCCCCTACTCTAAGAATGTTTTGATATGCTTTTCATACCTTCAAAGAATGTAGTAAAAAAACAACCCCGATCTAAACGAGCTTGCCGACTCTATAGTAGTAAAAGTTACAGGAGAAGAAAAGCCAGAAAAAACCCCATCTGATAAAAATCCTTATACCGTTGCACTTGGTAGACTTGAAGGTTTGAAAGGTGGGAATGCCTGCGCCAAGAAACTAACAGCCAAGCAAAAAGATTGCACAAAGAGCAACTAACTACAAAACAAGCAGCTTAAACATCATCCCTGAGAGAAGCTGACTGTCAGGAAAGTGCTTGACTTTTACAACTAAATAAACAATTCCTCCCTTGATTTTATAGAATGTTTGTTCTATATTAAATTCATGCTAAAAAATTAATGACATTATTTTACACCGTGCCAAAATAATATCACAGAGGACATGAGAATCTATGAATAGAATTCCCGTCATAATAGAAGCCATTTGTTTTCTTTTACATAGCCTTAAAACTGTCGATAAAATTCATCTTGTGAAGCTTATGTATTTAGCTGATAAATATCATTTGATGAATTATGGGAGAACCATAACAGGCGATGACTTTATTGCTCTTCAAAACGGTCCCGCTGGATCGAAGACTATGGACGTGCTTGAATACGACCCTTATATTTTGGGAGAATACCTAGATTATGCCCAAAGAATGTTTCAAACAGATAAAGTGTATCAATACACAGCTGGGGAAAAATGCAACCCCGAATCATTAGAAATGTTATCACAGTCTGACAAAGAGGCTCTAGAGTTTTCCATAGAACATTTTGGGAAAATGGACAAATGGGACGTTGTTAAGTATACGCACAAGCTTCCCGAATGGAAACAGTTTAAGCCACAGTTTGATGCAAATAGTATCAAGAAAGAATCAATAAAAATAGAGGAAGTGCTTTATAATCCTCAAGACAAATATTTTTCTGTACCGCAAGACCATATCGATCAATCTCTAGAAATCATAAAAGGAACGTTCGATTAGTTGGATATTCCGCTAAAAACACAGATTCATATTCGGCTTCTTTCAGTAACAGATTTTTGTATTGCATATTTTCAAGACAAAACTATACAATTCCCCGGTCCTCATTGGTATGTTATTATACCAATAAAAGAAAGCTCCAAATTTCTTGTTATCATTATTACGTCTAAGATCAAAGAAAGGATTGAATATTACAAGAAAACTAAACTATCAAGGGCAGTAGAATGCCTTGTTAAAATAAGCAACAATGAATTCCCTTTTTTAAAAACTCCTAGTGTAATAAATTGTAACGAAACCTCTTATTTAACTGCCGAGGAATTAGTACATAAAGTTGAAGAAGAAAAGGGCTTTAGGATTGAAAAAGAAGAAGTTCCATCGTATTTAAAAAAAGAGATCGTATCGGCAATTTTAAAAAGCCCACTTATGTCAACATTTATAGGCAACCTTGCAAAAGCTGCCAATCCTCTTTAACTTAGTTTGACATAAATTTTTTCTTCAAAGTGACCCACTGCATGAATATTTAATGAAAAATTTTTAAAACCAAACTGAGACACTACCTCCCTTTCTGTTTTCTTGTTTTTATCCATCTTTTATAGTATTATCGTAGCAAAGCAAAATAGCCATTAAGTTTGCTTTAAATAGATATTGCAGACCAATAAAGGCTGTTAATATGTTGATGCCTTCCTCAAATCTCTAATCAGGTTGTGATAGGAAGCTGGTATGACAAAAATAAAAAGAGAAATGGGGCAATTAGTAGTAGATTTCGCTAATGCGGGAACTACTGATGAAGCGTGTTTAAAACATTTTGAT
>CAYRPI010000132.1:0-1988 GCA_964426225.1 uncultured Candidatus Babeliaceae bacterium
AAGTATACTGCAAGTGCAGTATATCTTATTGAAAAGGGGGTTAGTCTTGCTACTATCGATGGTAAAAAACGCACACCGTTCTTTTGCCTATGCCAAAACAATAGCACTGAAAGTCTTAATACAATTAGGCTTTTAGTTCAAATAAAAAAACTTAACCCAACTGTTCCTAATACAAGCAATGGACAGACTGCTTTTCATGAGGCTGCAATAGCAGGCAATTATGAGGCAATGAGCTATTTAAATTCCCTCAAAATTCCTGTAGATATCCGTAACAGTAAAAATAAGACTTCTCTACACGAGGTATGTTCCAATGGAAACTTAGCGGTAGCAAAGTACTTAATTTCTTGCGGAGCAGACTTGAAAGCGATTGATGTATTTGGACAAACTCCTTTGCATAAAGCCTGTTCAAATGGTAGCCATGTTTTAATAAAACTTCTTCTTGAAAAAGGTGCCTTTATAAATAGTGTTGATTTTAAAGGCAGAACTCCACTTGCACTAGTAATTGCTAACGAAAATAAGGAGTTAGAAAACTATCTTATCCTCCAAGGCGCTGTTCTTGAACCTAAAAAATTCTCCCTAGAAGAAGACATTAAAATAGAGAACAAGCTCAAAAATAAAAAAAATCCTAAGGCCCTCATTAAGCCACTTATTAATAACAATGAAAGTCTTGAGAAATATGAACCTAAGAAGGCATGCAGTGAACTTTTAATAGAAGAAAAGATAATAACAAAAGACCAGACACCAGGTCCTTCTCTGTTCAATAAAGTAGAACTTCAAAAGAAAGTTCTTTTTACTCAGACAAACACCTTGGAGACAGATACTTTTATTATTATAAAACGTGAATGGGGAGGCACAATCCCTTCTGTTCTTGTGCTGCAAAAACAAAATACTGCTACACAGACCGGCGATTTAACTCCTAGCAGACTTACGCTTTTATCCCACAAAGAAGACAAATTTCATAAACACGTTCGCCACCTGTTCCAGAACTCTATGTTACTCAAGCATGGACGTTCTTTACTCTATGACAGCGCAAGCCCTTCTACTCAAAATAATTCTATATTAAAAAAATACAGAATTAAAAAAGAAAAGCTTCCTAATTCCTGCAGAATTGTATGGTTTCCAGGATGTTTATTTACAGGGAAAGAGGCATTAAAGCACTTTTTTGAGCTAAAGAAATTTTTTACTGAAGTAAATGTAGGCGACGATATAAAAATTAAGCATTATTTAGATGAACTAAAAAAAGTTCCCGTAAAAGGAGTATGTTTTGGAGCTGGAGTCGGGGTTCTTGTTCCAGATGACACCAATAATGGTGAAATAATGGCAACCCACAGTTTCTTTCATAAGGAAACTAAATAAAACCACAGAAATTATAACCACTTAGTATCTAAAGATACTCAACAAAAAACGTAACTACTCAGGTACCTCGATTGGTACCAGTAACAATATAAAAACCAAGCTTTGGAAGAGACGACAAAGATTTTAATCGTATAACCACTACATATAATGAAAACTATACGCTATTTTTTAATCTCACTCACTCTATTGATGGCCTGCGCTCCCTCGCTCTTTGCAGGTAAACTAATAGAGCTCGTTGGCGCAAATAAGTACAACGAAGTCGAAGAGTATCTCAAAATTAATGACGGCAAAAAAGAGATAAACACTCCTGATAAGAACAATAACAAAACCCCACTCTGCTTGGCGTGCGATAAAAACAACCTAAAGATGGTTAAATTACTTCTTCAAAATGGCGCAGCAGCCTCCATAAACACTCCTAGTAAGAACTATAACAAAACCCCTCTCTATTTGGCGTGCTTTAATAACAATCTAAAGATAGTTAAAATACTTCTCAAAAACGGCGCAGCAGCCTCCATAAACACTGTAAGCAGCACTAACGAAACCCCACTCTATTGGGCATGCCTTAAAAACAACCTAAAGATGGTTAAATTACTTCTTCAAAATGGCGCAGCAGCCTCCATAAACACTCCTGA
>CAYRPI010000133.1:0-1953 GCA_964426225.1 uncultured Candidatus Babeliaceae bacterium
TATTTAAGGAAAACAAAGGAATTGTTCGACAGGATTAAATCACTGAAAATAAATAATGTTGAGATGGATATTCTATCAATGGGCATGAGCGACAGCTACAAGATTGCAGTTGAAGAGGGAGCTACAATGGTAAGGATTGGGACAAAGATTTTTGGGAGAAGAAAGTAATTTAACTGTAAAGTGAGCGCATTAAGCACTAATATAATTCTACTTTAATAACAAAAAATAGGGAGGATAGGCGCACATTGCACTCTATGTTTGGTAAAACCTTCAATAAAAAATATTCCATTGAAAAAAACTATCAATACGAAAAAACAAAAATAAAATAGGGAGGATAGACGCTGTCTGCACTCGCTGTCCAGCGCAATGTCCTCCACACTCCGCACTATTTCAGGGGACAAAGGTGCAGAAAAGCTCCTTGCAGCGTCAGAAGCGCAAGGCGGTGGGGAACTTAGCGTTACAGGAGCAAGAGCATTGTGCGCCTATTCCCCCTATTTAGTTTTTTAATGTGTCAGAAATATACCACTGGTTTCTAACCTCATCGTTACCCACAACTCATGAGGCTTGCTCCTTCACACATCTTCTGTAAATCGTTCCAGCCTCTCCAAATCGTAATCCAGCCAGGGTCACCATCGCTTTTTCTAGCTAGAAACCCTCCCATTTTTGCAACTTCAATCCAGAACTGTCTTAATGTTATGGTTTCCGTATCCATAGAAATCTTCTTGGATAATACTTCAAGAGGAAGGTCAGGAACATAGCATTTAGCTAGAAGCTGACCATTCTTCATTTGCTCTTTTAATTGGAGTAGACGAATAGCAACCACTGCTAAAAAGCCCATTAATCTTTCCAGTCTTGCATTGTTTTTTAGCTGTCTTTGCTCAAACTTGCAACCAGTTTTAAGACATTTGTGGTATTCTTCAATAATCCATCTCATTGCATACCAATCAATTACTTTGCATCCATCTCTAAGTGTAGATACGTCCAAAGATGTAAGCAATACCCATTCTATAGGTTCCTGTCCCTTGGGTGGTTTTTTCTCGCCTGCATATACAACAGCGCATACTATTGGTGTTTTATCTTGCACCGGGTAAGGAGGAAGTATTGTTACTTTTTTAATCGCCACTTTAAGTTTAGCTAACCTTTTCTTCTGTTGCGGGTTCTTTTTCACTGCCAAGCGAATAGTTCCAAT
This sequence comes from uncultured Candidatus Babeliaceae bacterium, assembly GCA_964426225.1. Taxonomy (GTDB): domain Bacteria; phylum Babelota; class Babeliae; order Babelales; family Babelaceae; genus UBA12395. Next base: position 1,190 of record CAYRPI010000133.1, read on the forward strand.
AGGATTTGTATCCCTAATAAGGTCAACCAGCTTTTTCTGTTCACTTAACAATTTCCTGTTGTAGGCTGCTCTTATTATAAATCCATGTCCTTGGATTATTGATTCCTTAATAACATTGTAGATATCAGCGCCTCTATCCATTACATCAATATAGTGGGTTTTTGAGGGTGGATTTCCAACAGCTTGTAGAGAATTTATCCATAAATCTGATTCCCTTTTCCTTGCATATCTTTCTTTTTTAGTTTCATTCCTAGGCTTAGGCTTGCGGTAATAGATTTCTTGATGGAGCAGCCCAAGTATGAATGGCCTAGCTTGAGGAACTACTGCTAATGTTGAATGAAGTAAAAACCCTTGCCCATGTCCGTTCCCAAGCTTAGACAAACCTTCTATAGCTGCATGATGCGTGAAACTGATATCACTTGTATCCTGAATGCATAGAACAGACTCATAATCAGATGAAATGTTTTGGGTATACTTCCAGTGAGGAAGAATCAAATCAGTGTATGTAACAGACGGGTTATCCAAGAAGCGATATGATGATTTAGTAGCAACCCAGTTGCCCATCTGCTGAGGTATTAAACCGTCTGGTTTCTCTAACATTTTCTCACCTATAAATCTGGCTCGTTTTGTAAGCCGCTCATCACCTAATTTACATTCATCCCATTGATTACCAATGGGGTTATATATACATGATGTAAGATTCATAATATCACCTCATATAGAATATTTTAGAAAGTACGGGTATTTATGGGTAATGGTGAGGT
>CAYRPI010000134.1:0-1953 GCA_964426225.1 uncultured Candidatus Babeliaceae bacterium
AACGCTTGCACCCTTCGTATTACCGCGGCTGCTGGCACGAAGTTAGCCGGTGCTTTCTCTAGTGGTACCATCATCCCACAGACGTATTAGGTCTGCGTATTTTTTCCCACTTAACAGAAGTTTACAACCCGAAGGCCTTCATCCTCCACGCGGCGTCGCTGCGTCAGGCTTTCGCCCATTGCGCAATATTCCTCACTGCTGCCTCCCGTAGGAGTCTGGACCGTGTCGCAGTTCCAATGTGGCCGTACACCCTCTCAGGCCGGCTAACCATCATCGCCTTGGTAGGCCTTTACCCTACCAACTAGCTAATAGTACGCAAGCTCATCCTTTAGCGACAGCAAAGAGGCCATCTTTCCTCCCGTAGGAGCTTATGCAGTATTAACCCAAATTTCTCTGGGGTATTCTTCACTAAAGGGTAGATAACCCACGCGTTACTCACCCGTTCGCCACTTTACTCAGCCCGAAGGCCTTTCACGTTCGACTTGCATGTGTTAAGCACGCCGCCAGCGTTTATTCTGAGCCAGAATCAAACTCTTCATCGCAAAATCTGTTATACAGATTTGTAATAGAGTTGAAGATCACAAGATCATAAGCAAATTTTTATTGGGATATAATTCCGTGTATTTCAAAGAGGAGAATTTTTCTCTTCATCTACTATCAATTGTAACTGCTACTAAGACGTTGTCAAGCTTTTTCTTAAGTTGTTTTTAAGTGATTTTATCTTGATTACAATCGGTATTTCAATTTTCTTTTTTCTTTAATTTCACTTGATCGAGAGGTGCGTTTCACAGCGACTAATCATCAAACGATAAGATCAGTATAGCTTGGCATCGTCATGTGTCAACATTTTTTATAAACTTTTTTAAAGATTTTATAAAAAAACGTTTTATGCCCCACAAAAACCTCCTTTTCTTCATCCTAATCAAATCTCAAAATGCCTACCAAATCGCATTATCGGAGAAAAATCACTCAAGCAAGTCATAAATCTATTGTTTTTTGATTCTTCAATCAATTAGGATAAGAAAAAGAAGAAAAAAGGAGAGTTTTAATGAAACGCATTTCAAAATTTCTTTTAGTTTGGATCGCCATAACGTTTGCTTATGGCATAGGTTATGTAACCGCTCGAACAAACAATCGCTGTCAAATTCAAAAAACAAAACCACCCAACAGTGCAAAGCTACCTAACAACAGACCTTCAAAACACTCCATCCCGCAAAAGAAGCTGCCACCTGCCTAAGCTATCATTTAAACAGCAGTCCTTCTTTAAACCTGTAACAGATTTTGTATCTGATTAAGAGCTCTTTCAAAATCATCATTTACAACCACCGCATCCGCTAACGGATCACGCCGCTCTTCTTCTGCCTCCCTAAAGGCCTGATTCAACCGAAACTCTATGGTTTCCATCTTTTCACTCGAACGCTTAAGCAATCGCTCCCGCAATACTTCCTTATTAGGAGGAACTATCAAAATAATCTTTACCCCCTTCATCCGCTGCCTTATTTGAAGTGCTCCGCGCCTATCAATTGCAAGTAACGGTGTCTTACCCTGTGCAATTGCATCTTCAACTATATCCTTACCAACTCCATAACTAGCTAAGTAAGCTGTACTAAACTCCAAAAGCTCATCGTGCTTAAGCAATCTTTCAAAACGTTCAGGGGAAACAAAAAAATAATCTACCCCCTCAACCTCGCCAGGACGAGGCAATCGAGTAGTAAAACTGGGAATCCTTACAAGCGTTGTCTTTCCAACACCAGATGGACCCATCAAAACAAAAAGCCTACCAACACTCATCAGAAAACCTTCAAAAAACATATTCAATCTCTTGTAAACACCGTCCCTAAATTGCTAGATTAGGGTGAACTTCTATATATTTTAACATTCTCACCTAAGCCAAAGTAAAGGAGAAAGTTTTTATGAACTTACTAAAGACGTCTTTTTTATTTCTCATCCCTC
>CAYRPI010000135.1:0-1952 GCA_964426225.1 uncultured Candidatus Babeliaceae bacterium
GGTTGCGCGCATGCCCCACGGTTGGCGCTACGACCGCCAATAGCATAGCTTAGATAGCATTGACCACCATAGCTCACACACAGCGAACCATGGATAAAACACTCAAACTCAATCGTAGCCTTAGCTCTCATTTCCTTAATTTGTTCCAGGCTCAGCTCTCGAGGCAGGATAACGCGCTTAAATCCAATATTCTGGAAAAAGAGGATTTTATCTATACAGTCATTATTCATCTGCGTACTTGCGATCAATGGGATAGGAGGAAGAGGAAGCTCAAGAAGGCCTACGTCTTGGATGATCAGGCCGTCTGCGCCGATCGAATAAACATCATTGATAATTTTTAACGCCTCGTCTAACTCATCGTTGCGCAAAATAGTATTTAACGTAATGTAAACGCGCCCATAATACTTATGCGCATGCGTTATCAGTTTCTGGATATCATGTAACAAATTTCCGGCATCTTCGCGCGCGCCAAATTTTTTAGCAGCGATATAAACAGCATCAGCTCCGCAATTGATAGCAGCTATGCCGATTGCAACGTCTTTTGCCGGTGCCAGAAGTTCTATTTTTTTCTTGAATATTGTCATATGTGGCTACAATCATAGCAACATTTCCCTCAACTCGCAACTCGTTAAACTATCTTTTGTCTTTCTATGCCTTAACCCTTTCTATAAATTTTGTTATTTCTATATTCATTTTTTGTTTCTGTCTTTAAGCTTAAAAGTGTATAATGAACATAGCAAAAAAGGATCTTCCGATGAAAAATAAGCCATTGTTGTTAATAATCGTTTTAGCAGTTATTTTTTCCTCCTATTCACTGGCTTATTCAGCTGCATCAGACTTAGATAATAAAAAGAACACAGTGGAAGAAGAGATTTGGGCATTAGAAGAAGCATACTTCGCAAACCTCTACAAAGCAGATTACGAAAAACTCCTCACCCTTGTACATAATCAATTTCTTGGATGGCCAAGTACTGTATCACAACCGATTGATAAAGAAGGAAGCGCTCGCTTCATGAAACAATTAATCTCCAAGCCCACTTCATGCACCTTCAAAATTAAGCGAGAAGGCATCCGCGTTATAGGAGAAGTTGTGCTGACTCAATACATCATTAATGTTAATTGTAACGAAACCGCCGCTGGTGCAAAAATACAATCTTCACGCATAACCCATACGTGGATAAAAGAAAATGATCACTGGAAACTTCTGGGTGGCATGAGTTACGATCAATGAAAAAACTCTTCACAGGTAATTTATTCGATAAAATCCAAAAACATATAAAGGGAGAAATTTTCGAAGAACTGTTCAAAGGAAAAAATTTAAATATCTATCGTATAGTATCGCACGGACAAACCACGGATTGGCTTAAACAAAATACCGATGAATGGGTAATACTACTCAAAGGCAACGCGACCCTGCTCTTTAAAAAAGGAAACCGTGAAATAAAACTAAAACCAGGAGATTATCTATGCATCCCCAAGGGATGCACCCATCGGGTAAGTCGAACAGACCAAAAACAAAAATGCGTCTGGCTAGCCGTACACAACAAAAACACTTAAAATTTTTTTCTTAGCCTCTTTTCAATCTCTTATTTCTCTAAATCGCTAAACCCATTAAATCCGCCAACTCATTAAACTGCATTTTCTCTTGCCAATTTCAATCCTAAGGTGTAATCTTTTTACATGCACAAACCATGTTCCTAAAAAATGTTCACTTGACCTTAATCAACAAGGAGGTTCGTAATGATGCTCGCAATTTCGTTGTTCTTATTGGCCATACTGTTTGACATCTCAATAACCTTAAGAAGACTCAGCAAAAGCCTTATGGAACTCCTGAAAAAACTATAGAATTACTATTTCGTTAGGAGGCGAAATGAAGCATATTTTATTTATTGTAATGCTTATGATTTTTATAAGTTTCTTTGCTCAAGAGCTGCCCATTGTCTACGCCTCGG
>CAYRPI010000136.1:0-239 GCA_964426225.1 uncultured Candidatus Babeliaceae bacterium
GTTGTATTAGGAGAGTTCCAATCAAAAAAAGAAGTTGTAGCAGAGGTTAAAAACTGGAAAGTATTAGATAAAGATACTTTTGATTGGATATATGATGATAAATTTAAATTTATAGATAAATACAACACTTCTTGGAAACAAATAAAGAAGTATATCACTTCAAAAAAGTTTGAGAGAGTTTTATTTTGTTTTGCGACTACCAAAGAAGTTTATGATTATGCGTATAAGAAATATGGGGT
>CAYRPI010000136.1:249-1927 GCA_964426225.1 uncultured Candidatus Babeliaceae bacterium
TAACTTTCCATAAATATATAGAGAAAATTAGGTTTTTAAAGGTTATTTATCCTCTTAAAATATAAACAAGTTTATATATTTTTATTCCATTTGCTATTATTTCAATAAAAAGATCCATTGAAAAAAAATCAACCATTGAAAAAAATTAATCAAAACGGTTCCTAAGTCCCAGCTTTAGCTTCTGTTTTCAATTGTGGGATACAGGACTAGCCCTTTAGGGCGTACTAAGAAAAACCAAAGGTTTTTCTTCAAGCTATTTCTCAGAACCAGTAACACAGCGAACTTGGTGTCAGTATGAGCTCATACACGTTTTTCGTTGTGAAAAACGCATATGAGGTGCTTGAAATGAATAGTGAGAACTCTGATATAAAAAGATTTGCCCATAACATTGGGCAAAATTGGTACCATATCGTTTTGGTTACCAAAAAAAGGTGGAAAGTCTTTCAGTGGAAAGAGACTAAAGAGATAGCCGAGAAGGCTTTTGACTGGATTTGCAAAAGGCATAACATTGGTTTGTTTAGTAAAGAGGTTATGCCTGAGCATGTGCATCTTTTTGTCTCTTGCCCACCGGACTATTCGATAAGGAGATTGTTTCAAATCTTAAAAGGGGGTAGTTCATATTACATCAGAAAAAACTATCCTTCCTTAAGGAAGTACAAACATCTCTGGAACAGAGGAACCATGTATAGGAGTATAGGAGATGTAAATGCAGAGACAATTAGGCATTACATTGAGTGTTCGAACAGCTGGTCGAGGACCAAGCAGACGAAACTTTAATTGAAAATCGGCGTAGAGACCCCCTAGCTTTAGCTGGGGGAGTAGCCGATTTTCCCTTCAGAAAAAATTCATTCAATTGAAAAAAAATACTTCCAATAGAACTGAAAAAGAATAATCCATTGAGAAAAATATTTTAAAATAGGGAGGGCAGGCGCACAATGTACTTCACCTTCAGCGCAATGCCCTCCACACTCCGCGCTATATCAGAGAACGAAGGTGCAGAAAACTCCTTCAATTTAAACAAGCGCATGGGGGTGGGGAACATCATCAAATGAGAGCAAGAGAATTGTGCGCCTATTCCCCCTATTTATTTTCTTAGTAGATTTTTTTTAATGGGGTTTTAATAATGATTATTCAGTTTAATGGCGTTTAATATTGAATGTTTAGTTAGAAACTTTATTTGACATATCAGAAACCGCATTGTGCACGCTGAGGGCTTCAGCCCGTAGTAAACAAGCGGTGCTCAGAAACTTGTTTCTGGCACCACATGAAGTGGTTTCTGAGTATGCTCAAAAACTCCGCAACACGCTCCGCACTTTAGTGCGGAGTTTTTGACAAAAGGACTGAAAAAAAAATGGACAAAACAGACAAAAAACTGCTGATTAAGAAGGTGGCAGAAGAAAGCGGGACTCCTGTTCTGGTAATAGACCACGAGAAGATAAAGCAAAACTACCTTGAATTCAAGGAGCACCTTCCGGCAGTGCAGGCGTATTATGCTGTAAAGGCAAACCCTGACCCTGAGATAATTAAGACCCTTTACAAGCTTGGCGCAAGCTTTGATGTTGCGTCTTTTCCTGAATTCATGCTTGTGTACGAGAACATAAAAGGCCTTCCTGAGAAAGAGCAGCAGGACTTCATATGGGACAAGATAATCTACGCAAACACAATAAAGCAGGCTGAA
>CAYRPI010000137.1:0-1650 GCA_964426225.1 uncultured Candidatus Babeliaceae bacterium
GTCTCGATGATATTAAAACCAAAGCGTTGCCCATCCTCAAAGATGCTGGCGTTACCCGTTGCGCTCTTTTCGGGTCGTTTGTCCGTGGGGAGGAAAAAAAAGAAAGCGACATTGATTTCGCAATATTGCTTGAGGATGGAAATCTTGAAAAAAGAGCGATTCTTTCTTTTGAAGTTGAAAAATCTTTGGGATTTATGGCACCAGTTGATATTGTCGTTTTGAACGAACAGAAGTTAATTTTCCAACATACCGTCATAAAAGAAGGAAAGATTGTCTATGAGCGAAACAGAAATAAAAGGGTACAATTTGAGATGAATGTTATGAAAGATTACTGCGAGCTGGAGCCTCACTTAAAATTCATGGAAAAATATCGCTTAGAGGGGTTACTTAGGAGATTAAACAATGAGACAACGTGATATTCAAGGGAAAATTGACTTTTTCATGGATAATCAAAAAAAGCTTGATTCTCTTAGAAAATATAGCTTCTCTGAACTTTCGTCCAACTTTGAAAGGGTCGATTCAACAATATATAGACTGCAAACGTCAATAGAAGCACTTTTGGATATTGCAAGATATATCGTATCGGATTTAGGACTTCGAGTTCCTTCTACTAGCGCGGAAGTTATAGCAATACTACTTGAAGAAGGATTGATAACCCAACGGAACGCCGAACAGTATATCCAAATGATAGGATTTAGAAACAGAGTTGTTCACGAATATAATAGTATAGATATAAAAAAGCTTTATGAAATTTTGCAAGAAGATAGTAAAGATTTGAAAAAGTTCTTTACAACTTTGCTTCAAATCATCAATGACTACGAAGTAGGCTCCAACCCATCTACCGGTGTTAGATTTTCTTTATAGTGAGCGGGTATGGAAATTGGACCACCTTAAAAACGCAAGCTAAAGCGACGGTGTTGGTTTTTAAAAAATCCACCCAAACCAACACCGTGACTTTAGTCTAAGTCTTTAGACCGGTGAGCGAAAAAGTAAATAACTTCTGGAACAAACCATTTAGACAAGGCACTTTTTAAATACTTTTTAATAATTTGGGTATGACTTTCGTTAAATCTCCCACGATGCGGTAGTGAGAAAATCGGAATATCGGCGCGGATGGGTCAATGTTAATCGATACAATCTTGCCGGCGTCCATCATGCCAACCCGATGTTGCACTGCGCCGCTGATGCCACAGGCGATGTATATGTCAGGTTTGACAGTTACCCCGGTCTGCCCGATTTGTCGTTCATAAGATGTCCAGCCTGCGTCTACCGCTGCTCTTGTGGCACCAACTTCGCCACCGAGAGCTTCAGCTAATTCTTCAAGCAAGCGGAAATTTTCCTTCGAGCCAACACCAGCTCCCCCTGCGACGATTACCTTCGCATTTTTGAGATTGACTGTTTTTTTAGCTACTTCACGCTTTAGCACTTTGGTGACAAAGTCACTTTCGTCCAGTGTAAGCTCAATGGGAATCATTTCACCCTTCCGGTTCGCATCAGGGGCGTTAATTTCAGCAATTCCGTCTTTGAGGGTCGCGATTTGTGGGGGTGTACCCCCCATTCCCCGGATTTGGGGTCTATCAGTTTTTGTCACGTAATTTGTCAATACTTTCCCATCATATTCCAACCGTTTTTGCAACAACAACTCGCCTG
>CAYRPI010000137.1:1660-1917 GCA_964426225.1 uncultured Candidatus Babeliaceae bacterium
ACAATCCTGCACGCATCCCGTTTGTAGGTTAGAAGCGACGGCTGCCGCAAGGTCATTTCCCTGCGTTGACGCGGGAAATAAAAATATCTCCGGATTATGTTGTTTAATCAAATCACAGACAACTTTTTTATATGGCGTAGTCGTATAATCTTTCAGTCTGGTATCATCTGCCTGGTATACAACATCAGCTCCTTGAGCGATTAAATCTTCATAAACTCCTTGGATTTTTTTAATCAAACTTTTTTTTAAAAAGTTTG
>CAYRPI010000138.1:0-1910 GCA_964426225.1 uncultured Candidatus Babeliaceae bacterium
CGCGAGTTATTTTTATTACGAGCTTGCAATTTACCCCTGTCAAAAGTTCTTTGCCTACTTTCTTCCAAGAAACTCGACAAAGATACGCATCAATAGGCTCTTTGCAAGCCTTACTGCCAACAAAATTCCTAAAACATGCATCAAACAATAATTTTATCATCATGCAACCTTCTTTTCAACAAGTTCGAAGCCTAAATTTGCCGCCTTTCGTTTCAGACTCTTGATTACTTTGTTAAGATTTTTCTTTTCATAATAATCAATTCCGACATCCCGGTATGCTTCTTGATTTTTAATCATCGTATAAATAATCCGGGCAATTTTGGCTGCAGTTGAAATTACTGCCGTTTGAGCATCATGCTTCGCCTTCATACGCCTGTAATGAGCTCCCAATGCGGAATTACTTTTTGACACACTCATCGCTGCTAATCGCAATGCCTGACTTGCACCATTTTTCGACCTTCTCGTCCGTGATGAAAAAACTTTACCTCCTGTGATTTCATTATTTGGACAAAGGCTCAACCATGACACAAATTCTTTATGAGATGGCCATCTATACATATCTACTCCTATATGCGAGATAATGGTTTGTACCGATGATTCGCTAAGCCCATCAATCGCTGTTAAATCAACTCCTGCTACCCGATATAATTGACTCCTCAAATCAAAATCCGGGCTATTTTTGGATTTTTTTTTTTTACTAGCGGGAAGTGTGCAAAGCGGTTTTTCCTTTACATCCACTTTACTATTTATTTCCGCATATAACGTCTCAATGTATTTATCTATCTCTTTCATTTGTTCTCCAAGATAGTCATAGGTCTTAAGCTCTTGTTTTAACATAAATAAATATTGCTCTTGATAATTACCTTCCAATGATTTCACTATTTCTTCTTCACTGCTTTTGCAATGACGGTTCCGATGTCTGGCCAGAACTTGAGCATCTCTCGTACCAGCAACGATGTCGCGAATTATTGCCATGCCCGTTGTCCCTGTTATATCGGTAATAACATTGTCCAATTTAAGATTCATACAGATTAGCGCTTTCTGCATCCGTTGAATATGGGTTGAACGGTCAACCACCAGGGTCTCTCGAAAACGTACCATATCCCGTAACTTTCGAATATTTTCGGGCGGACGAAAACATTTGGGAAGCAATCCATACGTGTGTAATTGATGTATCCACTCACTATCATCTACATCACTTTTCCGACCGGATACATTTCTGGTCTTTCGCGAATCTACTAAATATACCTCAAATCCTTTTGATTCTAATAACTCAAATAGATTTAGCCAGTACACCCCTGTTGATTCCATTGCCACTGTTTTTACTGCACACTTCTTGAACCATTCACATATCTCATGAAGATCACAGGTGAAGGTTCCAAAACTTCTTATCCCGATTTCATCTCTACCGGCTGGTACTGTTGCCACTATTTCAGTATCTCCAATATCTACTCCGGCCGCATCATGATTTATACGTTCTAAGACATCTAACCGTTTCGTTTTTTCTTTTCTTACTTTTTTCTTTTTTTTAGCCATCGTTGGTTATACCATCCTTTAATAAATTTTCTATCCATACCCAGTTACTTTAAGCCTTTATAGAAAATCTTCCAAACGGGGTCTAAGCCACCAAATTTTTAACCTTCAGCAACCGGAATCACGCTTTCAAACGGGTTTTATAAACACCAATTTAGGTCCGATTTTTGCTGTATGAATAAAAGAATAGTAATACCCTATTTTTTAACTTTATGCAAGAGTTTCTTGAGTATTTTTATCGAACGAGCGTAGCGACGTTCGTGCAGGGGCTTTCAAGAAAGTAGGGGGGTAAATTTTTCCTCTCAACCGGTAATATTTTCTGTTTTTTTCTCCCGGTCATTCGTTCAAGAATGCGTTATCACGCCTTTTCCAAACAT
>CAYRPI010000139.1:0-1909 GCA_964426225.1 uncultured Candidatus Babeliaceae bacterium
ACAACGAAACGCTCGCCCTCATACGGAAGTAAGCCTATATCTTGGTCGAGTGGCCAGTTTGGAGGTCTCAGGTTGGAAAACCGTCCGGCAAAACTGCTCATAACCGCGGTGTAGTTAGTCCTCTTCCAGCCTGCCGGAGCGTTGAAATCGGGCGGGGAATTGATATCGAAAATTTCGAAGCCGGGGTTATTGATATCATTGGAGTCAGCCAGAGCGGACATCGAGGCGCAGAAACAGCAGAGACAAAAACACACACCACACAAATATGCAAATCTGTAATTCATCTTATCTTATAATTCCAAAAGACGTAAAGACTTACGCACTGTCCATATTATAGCTCTACGGGTACTAAAAAGCAAGAAAAAACGACTTTTTAGGCTTTTTTTAAAACCGGCAAAAGATACACTTTCACCAATACTACGTTATAAGACGCTGAAAAAACGAAAATATTTCACAAAATCTTGAAAAATATAGGAGATAGAAACTATGAAAGCCAGACCTCACATTTGAACGGTTAATGTGGTACTATGACCACGATATACGGGCTTACCCGACTGGCGGGATGTCCCAAAATTTTTTATGAACCTGTTCTTACGGAGGTCTGACAATGAACATTTTAGCAATGGATTTGGGAAAAAACAATACTGTTATTTGTCTCTATGATGCCCTCAGCGGCAAGCATAAATTCTCTAAAATCAAAACTACGCCACAACAAATTCATAATGTTCTGGTAGAGAACTCGCCGGATAAGGTCGTTTTTGAAATTTGCTCGTCAGCTGGTTGGATTTATGACATCTGCCATACCTTGAAACTTAATACCGATGTCGCAAATCCAAATACGCAGGCATGGAGATGGAAGAATGTAAAAAATAAGAATGATAAAAAAGACGCTCTAAAATTAGCTCAACTATCAGCTATGAATCAGCTTCCAATAGTTCATATGCCAAAACCTGATGTGCGACAAAAGCGGGCTTTAATTCAATACCGTCATACTCTGGTTGAGAGAGTCGTAGCAATAAAAAATAATATTCGTTCGATTTTAGACAAACAGGGATTATCGATGCCGGCAGGCAAAAGCGGATGGACTAACAAGACTGTTGAGTCTTTGAATAATGAAACATTACCTTTTGAAAAATGTGATGTTTATAATTTATGGCGTGGTCAATTATATATTGAGATACAAATGCTGCAATCAACACAAAAAGCATTGGCAGATATTACAGCAGAGCTTGACAAACAGGCACAATCAAATGAAGATATTAAATTATTGCAAAGTGCTGCCGGAGTTGGGCCAAGGCTGGCTGAGACTATATCGGCGTTTATAGATGAGCCGCAGAGATTTACGTCCGGCAAGCAGGTTGGTTCTTATGCGGGTTTAACGCCTCGGCAGTATCAGTCTGGCTCGATGGATCGGCAGGGTAAAATAAGCGGTCAAGGCAATAAATTGCTTCGAGCGTTATTGGTTGAAGTCAGTTGGCTCGGCTTGCGTCATAACAGTTGGATGCGGCAGACATATGACCGATTGTTGCGCGGCAGTCCGTCTCGTAAGAAGATAGCGATAACGGCTGTTGCAAGGAAATTGCTTGTGCGGTGCTGGGCAATGCTGCGTGATGGTATTCCCTGGCAAGTTAAGGCGGCGGCGTAAATAATTTTTATTTTCTCCTCCTCCCAAATAATTGAAAATAGAATGAAGTTGGCATAGTAATGAGAAGTTTGAAGTTTGTGAAGATTGGAACGCGAATAAGCCCGATACCCCCTATGGGCGTAATAGCTCGCGGTTTAGAATGGGCGTTCGCATAAGTTGAATGAGACCGCTGTAAAAAGGCTAAAAGCTCGGCGGAAACTCGGATAGAAGGTTGAACCAATCAGACAAATTTTAAGCTTGACAGGTCTGGCTTCATAGAAGGGG
>CAYRPI010000140.1:0-1377 GCA_964426225.1 uncultured Candidatus Babeliaceae bacterium
AGAACAGCCCACAAACCCACAAAAAACCGCATTCTACACCACCCAAGAAAAAACCGGTGAAAAATCACAAACAAACCAGACGAAATTCTCAAAAACAAAGGTTACTCAAACCCCTCATTTAATAGACTTGTACCAATCTGATAAAACTTCCTCAGCAGGTTTACCTCTTATGTTATATTCTTTTGTTAATGGGAAATCATCAGTCCAGTACGTGAATGGATAAATGCCTATCAAAAACGGCGTTTCTGCCGTGGCTTGCATTACAGCTTCATAACCCATTGCCTGTTCTTCTAAATCAAGAGAAAACTTATTAGAGTATTCTTCCCATAACGCAGTATTTGGATCATCAACACCTGCCTCTCCTCTTAAACCTCCATCAATGCTTGGATAAGCCACTTGTTGCAACACGACTGGTTTTCCGTATTTCTCATATAAGGGTTTAAGTCGTGCATTAAATATAATTTTAGCATTAGAAGTAAGTTCCTGTTGTGTCGGATCATTTTTGTTTGTTAAGCCAATCCAGAAGTTTATCGCATAAAAATCGTATTCCTCTATAAATGGTACCTCAGCGGGATTTGGCCAGAGCTCAGAAGGTTCAGCAGTGTACGCCCCTCCAACAAATAATAGCTTTCCAATCTTGCCTTTATATTTTTCTCTGACTTTTAAGAATATAAAGTGGAGCCGTTCTTTGTAGTTTTGCGGTTTTTGCGAAACAGCGATTTGGTCGCCTGATAAAACCAGCATTTCCACATCATATTTAGCAGCGTAATCTGCAAAATACAGGCAATAATTTTCGTACTGTTTAAACCATTCATCCCACCATGCGTCTGAAAACTTTGCAGCATTAGTGTCAACACAGCATATCTGCGGACTTAAAAAAACCTTAAAGCCATCGCTTTTCATCTTGTTTAAATGGAAATCCAAATCCTTATCTTTGTAAGTGTGGCCAAACCCTTCGGCAGTCATTATTGGTGTGGGGTTAACCTGTTTGTAATCCCATGGCGGGGCAATTTCAATCCATTCAAAACCATTCTCTTTTAATCTTTTGTCTGTGCTGTCTATTAAATCATAAAAATTATTCCACCAGAAATCTACCATTAATGCACCTTTTTGAAAGCTTTCACCTTTTACTCTGGGCTCAAATAGGGTTAAGCCTGCTTTAGAAGGCGGCACTTTTGAAGGCTTGTCTCCTTCTTTTGGAAGCCATCTCCATTTGCTTACTTTATCATTTATTTTTTCTGGTTTTTCACCTACGATAACTGCCCTATGCCCTTTTTTTGAGTCAGGTGTGAACTCTTCCGCACCAACAAAGCCCCAATTTCCGCGACTGTATCTGTATTTCAGTTCGCCTGTGTTGAATCTTCGTGCAAGATTCCA
>CAYRPI010000140.1:1387-1907 GCA_964426225.1 uncultured Candidatus Babeliaceae bacterium
TCCAAGTAAACGCGTTAACTTTATTCATTTTGACAGAAGTCGCTACGTTTCCTTCGTCATTAACAACTTCTAAGAAAATCTCTGAAGATTCCGGAGTATTTTTTGGGACTTCTACAGTAATATCCGAAAGTGCTTCGGGCGTACTTGAGGGCATAGACGGATTTTCTCCAACTGCAACGCACCAAGGGGGCGTAGGCCAAGACCCTTCCATAGGGGGACATAACTTAAATGTAATCGTCAGAATAAAAGTAAGGATAGGGATTAAAACAATAATTCCTATAATGATTAACAGAATTTTTATTGCCCTTCCCATTTTATTACCGCTTTTTTAATTAACATTAGTTATGAGAACAGCTCATATTTATACATTTCGAATTTGAAGGCTTTGCACATAAACTAAAAACCGCACATAAATTAAGAGAGGCGTATACCAACAGAAGTTCAATTGATTTCTGGCGCTAGAGGGTATTATAGATATTTCTTCTGTGCCCTATCTTTGTAACTGATATTCGAAGCTTAT
>CAYRPI010000141.1:0-319 GCA_964426225.1 uncultured Candidatus Babeliaceae bacterium
GAAGAAATAAAAAATAGAGAATTATTTTTTCGTCACACTTTTTTGGAGGCTGTAAAAGAGGGTTTTTAGATGAATTGTAAATCATGATTGTAACAATTTAGATTGTGACATTTTTTAGAGTATTAGTTCTATTTCTTTTGTGGTGATGTATTCGACTGCGATTTGACCGTAGGCTTTTAGGTATTTTTTGCGTAGCCTTTTTACGAGTTTGTCCAAGTCACAGTCGTGGTCTATAACAGTCTTGTTTAGGACTGCGGCCCATTCGCTGTTGAACTTCTTTTTTTAGCTTTTCGTGGTGTTTGCTGAGCCATTTGGCGTT
>CAYRPI010000141.1:348-1875 GCA_964426225.1 uncultured Candidatus Babeliaceae bacterium
CTTCGTAGCTTGAAAGCACTGCGACAGCCTGCTCCATCTTGTGTTCACCATGCTCTGAACAAAATGATTCGCGGCAGACCTTAAAATGTTTTCTAAAGATTAAATCAACTGTTCTTTTGTTGGGTTGGATTGTGTGTTTACGGATGCTTTGGCGGCGAGTTTTTATGGTTTATCGATCACATCTTTTCTAGTTGAAGTGCAAACATGGACAACGCTTTTGTTCAACAAAATTGAACATATGGAAAATATTGAACATGTTCAAAAAAAGTGAACATATAAATATTCCAGTGAACACAGATCTATTTATGATTGAAAATATATTTAGCGGAAAATCTTCAAAAATAATCAGAGTTTTACTTTCAAGATCTTCAGAAGCTTGGAGAACCAGAGAACTCGCCTCTGAAGCCAACGTCAGCCTAGGCTTAGTCTCCATAGTCACCAACAAACTTATTGATATGGGTTTTCTAGTTAGAGACAAATCAATGCGCCTAAAATTGCGCAAAGAAGAGGAACTACTTAAAAGATGGGCTGCGGTTTACGATCTAAATAAGTGGTCGCATAGAGCATATTATGCTCAAGGCACATTATATGAACTAGGGACAAAACTGGCTGAGACGGCCAAAAGAAATAATCTAAAATACGCATTTACGGGACCGTTTGCAACAGACCTTGTAACACATTACATCAGATCCGCTGAAATCCACATGTACGTAACAGACGAAGAAGCCGTAAGGAAAATTGTGAATGACCTGAATCTTGAAATTGCGGAAATCGGCGGAAACATAATCTTCCTAATTGCGGAAGATGATTTAATTTTCTACGGATCAAGAAAGATAACCGATAACAGAGTTGGCTATATCTCCATAGTTTCAGACATCCAGCTCATCCTCGATTTATACAATTATACTGACAGAGCAAGAGAGGCAGCAGAACGGCTCCTAACAAAAGAGCTTGCAAAGAAAACGGAGTACACAGATCTAGTCAAACTTGCCAGAGAATACTTTGAACGAAAAGGACTAATATTTGAGGAACTCCCGATAACAACTTCAGACCGACGACCAGATCTCGTCTTGTTTGATCCTAAGACCAAGAGCTATATGGTTGTCGAATGTAAAAACTCGACTGCAAAAATAGATGCAGTAGATCAACTTAAGAGCTCCGTTGCGTTTTTCGGAGATAATGCAAAAGGCGTTTTGATTGCACCAAGCATAACCGATGCGGCAAGGAAAGAATTGAAAAAGGCAAATCTAGAATTTAAATCACTAGGGGTACTAGAGCATGGTATACACAAAAGAACAAGTTGAAACATCATATAAAGCTCTGAAAGAAATCAGTGAGACTTTTAATCGCAACAAAAACCTACAAAAAAGATTTGTCCTTGCTGGCGGTTGGGCACCATACTTCATCACATTAGGCAAATTTGATCACACGGGCTCTCGAGATGTTGACCTAGTACTTTCTCTGGAACTAATGAAAACTTACTCTAACATTGAGCGATTAATGACTGAGAAACTTAGATACGAACAG
>CAYRPI010000142.1:0-351 GCA_964426225.1 uncultured Candidatus Babeliaceae bacterium
GGGTGGCGTTATTAAAACCAGTGTCATTGCTGATAATTTGAAAGACGGTCAAATTTATTGGCAGGGCGAGGTTGATGTGTTTGGAGAAAATCAGCAATTGGAAATCCACACCCATCGTTTAAATGATCCTACGGATGGAACTCAGTTTTGCATCCATCGCGACCGAAGATATAACAACAAATCCTTAACAGTGGAGCTTTCTGGTGACTCCTCCGGTTCCCTGGTTGATTATTCAGCCGATGGTTTAATTACCGTTAAAACATCTATCTATGCTTCAGACGCAAGTTGGCAATAAAAAAGGTATTTCCACGATTGAGATATTGTTGGTGGTGAGTATTTTGGGAGTTACTT
>CAYRPI010000142.1:439-1855 GCA_964426225.1 uncultured Candidatus Babeliaceae bacterium
AAATAAAACCAGCTGGCTAAGCGATGGTTTGGGCTCTTTAAGCGTTGATACTCCTTACCATCCAGAGAAAACAGGCGCAGTCCCTCCTCGGTGGGATTTAGTTTTAGGCCAGGACATCATTGATATTTTTACACGGCAAGTAATTTTTGAAAAAGTTTATCGAGATGCCGACGACAATATTACTGTTTTTGGCGCCGAGGATCCGGATAGTAAAAAAATAAAGGTAACCGTTTCTTGGCAGGAAAGAGGCAACGTCCATCAAGTTGAATTGGTTAGCTATTTTACCAATTGGCAAAGATGAAAATCCAAAATTATAAAAAGGGGTTTACCCTAATGGAGATTTTAGTTTATCTGGCTGTTTTGGTAATGCTCATTTCAGCTGTTTTAACTTTTTTAGTTTGGGCAATAAAATCCAATACTAAAGTCAAGGTAATGCGAGAGATTTCAGACGCTGGCCGCCGCGTTATGGAAATAATGACCTATGAGATCAGAGAGGCAGAGAGCGTTTATACTCCAACCTCGGCAGCCACTCAACTCTCTTTAGAAACACTGCATTATTTATCGCCGGGCGAAAACGCAGAGTACCTTGATTTTTACCTGTGTGAGGGCACCACGCTTTGTTTAAAAAAAGAATCAGAGAATCCTATTGTTTTAACTCCAGACAATATCGAAGTCAGCCATTTAGAATTTATACAAATAGCTACCAGTTCCGTGCAGATTAACTTGGAAATTAATTATAAAAACCCTCAGAATCGGTCGGAGTACCAAGCATCTATCAGTCTGATCTCAACCGCTTCTTTGAGGCCCAATTAAGTATGGAACGTTTAGATGTAAAATCTAAAACTAAAAATAGGTTTCCGGTTTCAGATTTCAGGTTTCGAGAGCATGGCTTCGCTGCTTTATTTGTTACTGTTCTCATTATGGCCATTATTTTTGGCATTGCTGTCAGTATTTTTACACTAACCTACAATGAACAAAAAATTATTCAAAATATTGTTAAATCCACTCAGGCCTATTACGGAGCCGAAGGGGGTATTGAAGATATCATCTTGAGATTGGTAAAAAAGGAGAGTTGGTCAAGCCCTTATGTTTTAAATGTTGGCGATGGTTCAACTACTGTGGAAGTGTCGAATATCATTGGCGGGTCAAGAACGATTACCTCAACTGGTGGTGCATCTAATCGCATAAGAAAAATTCAGGCCGCTTACTCAATTTCCTCCGATGCAATATCCTTTCATTATGGGTCTCAAGTAGGAGAAGGGGGCATGGCTATGGGGAATGGTAGTAAGGTCATAGGCAATGTTTTTTCGAATGGAAATGTGACAGGCGGAGGGACTATTACCAATAGCATTACTGTTGCCGGTAACGGCAACAAAATCCAAGGGATTGATGTGGGAGAGAACGCAACCGTTCATA
>CAYRPI010000143.1:0-1837 GCA_964426225.1 uncultured Candidatus Babeliaceae bacterium
CTATTTGTATAGGAAAATGCTTGTGTGTCCGAATACTTTTGTCTCGCACTTCTAGAAGTTAGGCAACTAATGGTCATGGCGCTGAATCAATTATATGGAAATTATAAAAAAAAGTTTGGAATAAGAGTATCAGGATGGACGAAAACACTGATGCTTACAGGAGAAAGGTTGCCCATCATAAGATAAGCGGTGAGCGACGAATCGTAAAGAAGCGCCATACGCTTTCCCGAAGTGGCCTGCCCTCCTGCAACAACGTTGGTGACCAGGCTGTCCAATGCTTCATTCAAAATGTAAACAACCTTAGGAATCCAATTTTACTTTGTATTCATCTCTATCTATAATAATATCCAAGTTTTGGGGTAGTAAAGTGCAGGGATTTATCCAGGCCCCACCCCAAATCTCGGCGAAAAACCCACAAAACCGGGAAAATTTATTGAAGAAAAATGACGTTTTTTCCGCGGCCCAATATAATTACCACCACCCTACAAGATAGATTTGCTTGCTCCTCCCTCCCTCCAAGGAAGTAACAATTCCTTGAAAAATTACCAGGAAACCTGATGGTTGAAATTCAAGTGAGATTTTTTATGCTATAAAAATAAAGAACAAATGAGGTACGGTTAAGATAGAAGGCAAAAAGGGTGTGAAATAGGGCACTTCTGGAACAAAGGGTGTGAATAACCAGGAGTTTGAGTTGATTGTGGACGCGAAGGAATAGCCAAAGGCGTTTCGAGTGCTCCAATTTCGGCCGCCTCACCTGTAGGGTCATCTACATATAAAAGACATTATAAGCGATAGATTTTCTAGATAATTTGAAAATATATTTGTAAATTTGACTACTAAATGTTCTAAATAATTAATAATAGTTTAGAGGCAACTCCTCCCCGAATTAGATTTAATTGTCCTCAAAATGTCCCAGCATATATCCGATACTCTAGAGGGAAAAGTTTGACGTAAAAAATAGTTTGACTAGTTTGCCATAAGGACACCCAATGTCAAACTTTTATTCCGCAAACCTTTTATCTTAAAGCAGCCATGGGAAATGTCAAACCTTTTTTACGTCAAACTTTTTTCCGCAATGAATTATTTAAGACTTGTCAAACTTTTTCTCCGTCAAACCCTTTCGCTTAAAGCAACCATGGGAAATGTCAAAACTTTTTTACGTCAAACTTTTTCCGCTATACAGTATGTGTATCACGTACAAGGACAGAAAATCTTAATGAAATTCATACTAAAATCTACCATTTATTTTACATTAAGGGGAACTTCTTAATGCTAAATTTTCAACTGCGCTCTTAAATAATTCCCAAAGGAGCTAAGTATAGTTTCTGCTTTATGCCTAATTTTGCCAAAAAGCCAAGTTTTTATTCAAAGAAAAACGCTAAAGAAAAGGTAAAGGATTGTTTTTAGTATTCTAGGAAGGTGGAGTATTCCAAAGAACAGATACAACGAACGTGAGGAATACATACCGAGCAAAGAGACAGAACTGCTTTGCAAAACGGAGACATTCGATCGGAGACTTGCAGATGCACTCACATCGTCCAACTGCTGCACATCTCCATCTCCTGCCTGCCTTGCTTCTCCTGCCTGCCTTGCTTCTCCTGCTTGCCTTGCTCCTCCTGCATGTCCTTGTGCACACGAGGGAGGAAGAGTGCTCAGAGTGGAGGAGAGGGGGGCGTGTGTATTGGTGGAAGAGTTGCTTGACTCTACGTGCTCCCAGCTCGCGTGCATCTCCACCTTGTGCAACCTGCGATCCTGATGCTTCTTCTGAGCGAATCCAAGCCGACAGATCATCGAAACTGCTTGCTAACAGTGAAAAGTAAGGATGGGCGAGCTGGGG
>CAYRPI010000144.1:0-1806 GCA_964426225.1 uncultured Candidatus Babeliaceae bacterium
TAAATTCAGAAGATCAGTTAATTCAGGAGATTGTCTCGTGGAAAACTTATATGATACCCTGACTCCTTTGCCTTTTCTTGCCTTTGGTTTACTAATAACAATATCTTTTAACATTCGGCATTTCCAGTCAACATAGTCTCTTGCTTTGTAAGAATGATTAATTTCCAAAAGAGCATTTTTGCGCCCCTTCACCATTCTTAAATGACCATCACCTAAAATTGATCCGATGATTACGGATTTTTGAAATTGAGTTAGACTTCCCACGGTATTGTCCATAATTTTATTATAGGTTAGTTTAATTATGGAGTCTACCGTTATAAGCCAAATTTTTATTCTTCGATTACTCGAAGTAACACCCCGATAAGCCTGCTCTTTGGCAGGCAAGTTAAGGTGTCGAACCGCGCCGTCTATATGGGCTATTGGGCGCGACTAACCTGTTATCCCCGGAGTAACTTTTATCCGTTGAGCTTCAACCCGACTATTAAGGATTGTCGGATCACTAAGTTCTGCTTTCGCAACTGCGCGACATGTACGTCTTGCAGTAAAGCTGGCTTATGCCTTTGCACTATGCTTCGAATTTCCATCTCGAAGTAGCCAACCTTTGTAAACGCCTCCGTTACTTTTTAGGCAATAATGTTAACCTCTTTTTGAGCGGCAATTTATACCGCATCGATGGCAGAAGCTGAGAGTCAAGAAGATGATAGAGTTTTTGCGCTGATTCTCCTCCCGCAATCATAATTTGATATCCTTCTCGCTGTTTACGGAGTGATGCTTTAAGATCAAATTTCATCCGTAGTATTTCTGTAAGTCGCTGAACATCTTTTTTTTCAAATCCTTGGGTGTTTAGAATGCGTGCTTGATGACTTTTTGATTTAATTGAGCCATCATCCATAAACCAAACAGCGAATGCTAGCGGTGTTAGCCAGCGATGAATCAGCTTAGGAACAATTTTTTTCTTTGCTCGATAAAATTGTTGAGCATAGAATCTAAATGCTCCATGACTGATTGTGTTAAAGTAGCAATTTAGGTATTGCTTTCCCTTGAATTCTTTAATTCTGGACTTGGGTTTTGTTAATACCCATTTATTACAGATTCTATACAGCCAATCAGTGTAAAGTTTTTGTTTAATACTATGTTCAATTTTCAGTCGGTATGTTTGGTTGTTTTGAGTTTCTAAATGTCCGTCGCCAAGCATTAATCCAATAAGAATTTCTTTTTGCAGTCTGGAAAGTTTGAGATTTTTCTTGTAATTCTCAATTTTTTTGGAATACATATTTTAGAGGTTCTTAAAATCTAGTGATTTAAGATCTGTATGTTGCCATACAGTTCAGACTATATCTTTACCTCTTTTGTTTTAAGAGGTATATGGCGTGTAGTCGTTGAGGGGTTAAGCAGAATATTAGCTGCTAAACTTCCCTGCTGATTGTCCGTCTCTTAAGGTTGACCCTTAAGAACACGCATAGATTTTTACGTTGATTACGTACTATGCGTTTTTATGGAGGTTCCAGCATATAGCCAAATGTTTTCTCTTACTCTCGCGAGTAAGAAGCCCCGCTGATCTTCGTCCGAGCCATTAACTCGGAAGTAACGGAAATGAAGATCAGGTCAAGGCATCCGCCCCAGATAAACTACCCACCAGGCACTGTTCTCTCTCCGGTTTCACGGAATGAAAGTTAGAATCAAAAATATTCAAGAGTGGTATCTCACCGTCGGCTCCCCTCTGACTTGTGTCAAAGGATCAACGCCTCCCACTTATCCTGAACATAAATACTCTTGGCTCAATACCAAGTTGTAGTAAAGCTTCAC
>CAYRPI010000145.1:0-1798 GCA_964426225.1 uncultured Candidatus Babeliaceae bacterium
AAAATGACGATGGCAAGCGCAAAATAAGCTACTAGGTATAAAGCATACAATCTATAGAGAGGCCCAAAATTTGGCATATTAACTATATTTGCATTACTAACTGATATGCTGACAGATTCAATCATAAGGGTGGAAAAAATTGAGAATAAAGAAAAAAGATAGCCCGGCAATAAAAGGAAAATCTTTTTTATAGGGCTTATCATTTTACCTTCAGGAAAAATTAGACAGAAATAAAGGAAGTAGCCAGCTGTTAAGGCAGAGCCAGTGGGAGTAAACCTTCTTAAAAGCAAAATCCATTCGGGCGATTTTGCCTGTTCTAAAAGGAAAAAACAAAGGGTCCAATAAGCAATGGAAGAAAGCAAAAAAGAGAAACTGCGGTTGATTTCATTGCGGCGATCTTTTAAAAGAATAAAGAGGGCTAGCCCAAGGTTGACAGTAAAAGTCAGTAGCAATAGGAGAGAATTGATATTAGTAAGGTATTGCATCTTTGGCAATTATAGGCACAATTCCCGTCAGCGTCAATCAGCGCGGCTGATATAATTTCATCTATCTGTAGATTGGAACATGCGGATAAAGTGTTTCAAGGCAGATTTTATTACTGTTTTCCAATTTATCTTCATTAAAACAATAAAAACAGCTCCTCCCTCATATTTCAGATTGTCAAAGCAAAATCGATTTACTTCATCGTCTCGATATAGTTGCACACTTTTAGGATCAACAGCCACTCCCCATACAGAGGTAACAACATCTTGCTGAACAAAAGTCGCAGGATTAAAGGTGCCTCTAAGCACAGGGTCCCCTGCAACCGTAAAGGGTGCCAACCATCGCTTCGCAAGCACCGGCCCAATTTTTAAATGCCAAGCAGACGGTCTCGCCTTAGGATTGTAAGGATTAGGAAAAACATCCTCACCAACAGAAGTCGCCGCTCCAAGGGCCCGCGGATTAAAGGTTCTCAGAGCCACAATAAATTCCCGATAGCCATTATCTTTCCATGTGGCTAAGAGCATTATCCGATTTAGTTCCGTAGCAAGCCGCAATCGTTGGATCGCTGGCGTAAAAGCAGTTAATTTTAAAACAGTTACTTTTTCGCCTTCCACCTGTTCTGTTGTTAAAGTACAAAAGCCTTCAACCTTGCCTTCCCGACGGATGACCAGTAATTTTTCAGAATGTTCAATAAGCTCCCTTATACTTGCTACGGTAAATTTTGGAGGTAATCCATCTCCCGGATGAGCAATTTTATCCCGAGCAACTTCAAAAGCAGCCATTAAATCTTTCGCGACCAGGTCAATTTGTTGACCCAGGACCCTTTCTGGCCATGGAATTTCTTCAACTATAATTTTAACTTTCCCCATACCAGGGATTTTTTTACTCACATCATGTAATGTACTTTTACCTAAATATCTTTCCGAATTAACCGGATTCGTTTCGACAGTTAATCGCCCTAAAGAAGATATTTCCTTTTCCCATGTCTCTCGCAATGAGTATCCTGGATTTGCCTC
The DNA here is from genome assembly GCA_964426225.1 of uncultured Candidatus Babeliaceae bacterium. GTDB lineage: Bacteria > Babelota > Babeliae > Babelales > Babelaceae > UBA12395. The sequence continues at coordinate 1,500 of CAYRPI010000145.1, forward strand.
CGCTACATCATTAACTTTTGTTGCGATCGTTCCAAGTAGGGTTCTTAATCCATCATTAATTGGTTCGCGGGCTATTTGCGGAACATTGGGGCTATAAAGCGGAGAATTCTCTGTCCCCTCTTTTTCTGGCAACCATTCAGTGATTTTTACCGCAATAGCGTCTCCCATATCGTTAATTGGAAGATAGCAATAAAAAGCTTCTTGGGGATCAACGTATTTTTTCCTGTACCGGGCAAGTTGTTCATAAGCAACAGGACCTTCAGCAGAAACAAGTTTTCTAATATCTTTGACATATTTAA
>CAYRPI010000146.1:0-1787 GCA_964426225.1 uncultured Candidatus Babeliaceae bacterium
TGTTTTGTTTGCTGCAAAGCAGAATGTAGTGCAGTTGCGCCGTCTACTGCCATAAGATGAGAAGAATACGATCCACCAAAAGTCGGCGTGGCGGCAAGATGCACCGCAGGATAGGCCTCACAAAAAAACAGACCTGCACTAAGCAGTACAAACAGTTTAACCCTTTTAAACATTAGAAAAATCCTCCACAAATCTTACAAAAGAAATAGACACAGAAGTAGTTAAAATTAGACGACAACCTCCTGCACTCTTATTTAAAAGAGTCTAGCAGAACGCCCCTTTTTTTCAATCCGGCCCGGCTTTAGTGAATAGCAAAAACCGTCATATCATTAAAAGCAATGCGATACTGGAATGATCTTGCAAAGATTGTTGATTGCAATATTATTTGGTTCGGTTAAACTTACTCGTAAGTTTATGCCTGATCATAAGTTTGCGTCAGTTGACTAAATTTCGTTTGATGGGGAAAATAGAAATATTTACAAATTAAGATTTTTTCTGCAAAGAATCAATTATGCACTTCAAGGTTGAATGTGCATATCAAAAAAAGGAGAATCGCTTATGCGTACAAATATGGTAAAAATATGGACACTATCAGGTTTATTGGTATGCACGCAGGGATTTTGTCTTGCAGAAAAACCTACTAGAATAAAACAATTATTCCAGGAAGTTTCGTCAAGAGTTGAGAGTATGTATCCTTATGTAACAGAACGGTTGCTTCACGCGCTTTTAGAAACTGATACACCACTTACTTCCCAGACACAAAAACTGGAAATCTGTATAAAGGCTCTAAAAGAAGAGGATATCAAAGACATAGAAGATCGTATCAACGATGCGGTAAACTCCATAAAAAAGAAAGAACCTCAAACACTTACGGCCGAAAATGAGTTTGGACTTACACCAGCTCATGAGCTTGCATTCATCGTAAATAATCATATTAAGGCCAAAAATGCTGGTAAACACTTATTCAAACAAGATGCGTGGATGCATGGGGACTGGCTGGGAGAAGATTACTTTTTAGATCTAGTATACGCTTACTTATTGCCCAATATAGATTCTGGGAAGAAAGTCTTGGCAAAAAAACCACCTATCAAAGAAGCAGACAATCCTAGAGAAGAAAAAGCTGTCTTCCTAGCCAATCAGGATATCTCCTCCAAATACAAAGTTTTGGAAGATCTGGGCATAACCAAAACAGAGATGTCCCCGAAAGAGCTCATGAAAAAGGTCATCGAACCTCATAAAGACCAATGGCCAAAAATTTGGAATTTGGTATCAAAATCCGATGTTAAGGCCAAATAAAGCCCCGGCATTACGCGACCTGAATAACAACGGGGCTTGTTTTCATCTATGACGCTTCTTAATACGAGCGCTATATCTTTTCCCTTCTTTTAAGCAGAACGCCATTCTTTTCAATCCGGCCCGGCTTTAATAGGTGAAGAGTGATGGCGCCAGCCCGCCATAGCTTAACTCGTACTTCGACTTGTCCTCCATAGCCTTGGCGAAGGAGGAAGCTATTCCCGTATAAGCGACGGCTGGGCGGGCCTGCCCTTCGTAGCTGAGTTATACCCCAAAGACACTACCCACGTAAGCGTAGTAGGGTTACATACCCCAGACGGTAATAACCTTGGTACCAACTGTCTCTTGCCTAGTGTAAATCTTTTCTTCCCAGCTTTTTTCTCGCTTATCGAAAATAATTAGATGGCCTTCAATCGCACCAGAGGTATCCATGTAACTGGCCGTCTGAATTAACCCATCGGGCAATGTGTTAGCATCCCTGTACACTTTAAGCT
>CAYRPI010000147.1:0-1747 GCA_964426225.1 uncultured Candidatus Babeliaceae bacterium
ACAAATTTTACCACATCTTTTTTGCAGAGACCTGCCCCACAGGTGAGGGTATCGTTGATATGATATTCAAACCGGTCCGTCTTGTCGGCAACGGCGGCTATCCCTCCCTGGGCATAGTTCGTGCTCGATTCGGATTTCTCCTTTTTTGTGATGATGGCTACCGTTCCCAGATCGGCGGCCTTGATGGCAAAGCAAAGCCCCGCTATACCGCTTCCTATAACCAGAAAATCTGTGACTATCTCCATGTATTTTTTACCTTTCTCGGTTTGAAGGATAAAAAGCTTGTTTACAAATGTTTGCGTTTCTATATATACTTTGGGTCTTTCGTGTTTAAGTTGAAGTAGGTCATCACGGCATAGGAAGTTAAAAAATACACATCGGATTTAAGCCGACTCTGGTAAGATTAAGTTTGCGAATAAAAAAACTTACGGAGGAGGCAGAAACCCGATGCAATTGGATACTATCACAGAGCTTTTGAATATTCAAAATTATAAAGCGGTAGAAGTTACAAGGGACAGATATCAGAACATATACGTCACCTTGGAGCAGACAGAAGATACGCTGCCAGTCTGTTCCGGATGTGGCAAGGTTCATGGAACACCTGTTCATAGTAGAGTTGAGGTGGTTGTTGAAGATCTGAGGATAAGCGGCAGAAGGGTTTTTCTCTTGGTAACCAAGCGAAAGGCAAAATGTGTTGAAGACAACAGTATAAGGGTTGAAGAAATCAACTGGATCACGGAACGTTTTACGGATAGATTTGTCGAACAGGTATATAGGCTCACCTCCATTACCACTAATCAGGAGGCGGGATGGTTTTTGGGATTGGACGATGAGAAGGTATACCGCATTGACAAACGAAAGCTTGAGGAACTGGCTCTGGAAAAGCTTGATCCTGTACCGGCGCCTAAGCATATGAGTGTTGACGAAGTAGCCTGGCAGAAATGGCATAAGTATGTCACCAATGTCGTTGACGTTGATCAACGGAAAGTCATCTGGAACCACCAGGGTCGTGGCAAGGTGAACCTCGATAAATTCTTTCGCAGTTTGGGAAAAGAGAACTGCGAAAAGATTGAAGCTGTAGCCAGTGATGGCGCCAGGGGTTATTTATCATCCATCAAACAATATGCAACGAATGCTCTTATCGTTTTGGATCACTTTCACGTTAAGAAATACCTCAATGACGCCGTTGATACGGTACGCAAAGAAGAACTGAAAAGAGCAAGGCAACAAAATAACGGAGAGCTGTCGGCAATCCTTCACTGCAATAAGAAGTTCATACTTATGCAGAACAAGGTGACCAATAAGAAACAAGACCTGCTGGAAAAACTGGCCAGTCTAAACGAACGAGTATATCAAGCCATGCTTCTTAAAGAACAGTTTATCTCTATCTATACCGATCCTAAAACAGCCCTGAGGACTCTCAAAGAGTGGATCATTGCCGCCATCAAATCAAAAATCCCTGCCTTTGTTGAGCTGGGTTACAAGTTCTTCAGAAAGAGACATTATCTTCTCAATTACTTCCTCTGCAAAATTACAACGGCTATTTCAGAGGGTATTAATAACAAGATAAAACGTTTGTCCCGCATGGCCTATGGTTATAAGAATATCCACTATTTCCTACTCAAGATTCATCAGCATTGTGGACTACTCAACCCAAGGCTTTCAACTTAAACACGAAAGAAGGAAAATTTTTTGTAGACTTTTTGAATCAGACGGATGCACCAAAAATAAAAATCTGATAGGTCTT
>CAYRPI010000148.1:0-1743 GCA_964426225.1 uncultured Candidatus Babeliaceae bacterium
CGTCGCTTGCGTGGGAAATGTCTTCCTCCTTCGCTGAAGCTATGGAGGATAGGCTGAAGTTTGGCTGAGCTATGGAGGACAGGCGTCGGATAGAATTTGAATTTTAAGAGTATGTAAAAGATTTAATAATGTGTTGTTATAAGGTTGAATGGGGCGGAGAGGCTTCATGTGAAAAATAATCATAATGCTTGGTTTGCAATAGCTAAAGATGATGTTTCAGCTGCGAAAGTATTGTTGACTTCGGAGCATTTTTCGTTGGCGACTTATTATTGTCAACAAGCAACGGAAAAGGCTTTGAAAGGATATCTTGTGTTCAAGAAACAGGAGATACTTGCGACTCATGATTTAACGAAGCTTGTTAGATTGTGTATAGAATTTGATAGAAATTTTGAAGAATTTATTGGCGCTGCGGACTATATTAATCCATTTGCTACTGAGTGTGGATATCCTGTTGAATTTGATATTGTGGAGCGGGATACCGCAGAGCAGGCAGTTAAACATGCACAAAAAATATTAGCTTTTGTTCTCAAGAAGGTATCGGCGCCTGATACGGGCCAAGAAAAACTGTTTTAATTCTCACCACGAGCCTTTACTTGGCCTACATGCCCCAGAGTTCTATGGTTTTATCGCCCACGGTCTCTGGGTGATGATAAATCTTTTCATCCCAACTCTTTTCAATTCTCCGATCAAAAACAACTAAATGACCTTCGGTAGAATTGTTTTTATCCATGTAATCTGCCGTCTGTATTAACCCCTTTGCAATGGAGGTGGAGGAGCGCCAGATTTTAAGTTCTACTACAATGCGTTGGTTTTGCCATAAAATAAGAAGATCGACACGACGTCTTCCTAGTGCATATTCGCGTTGTATTGATCCGCCGCCATTAATAATGCGTTGTAAAAAGGCCATGAGTAGAAGATGGGGACCGGCTTCTTTGTAGGCAAATCGTCCAAGCCAGAACTCAGAGTTTTCACGAAAAAACGCACTAAAACCGGTGAGTAATTTTTCCATGTCTAGCGATCCATCTGGGCGGATATACCATGCGGTTTGCTGAGTTAGAAAGTCTTGGGTTGAGCTCGTTAGTTCACGAGGGAAGACTTCGCGATAAATGGGGTTGGCTATATCCAAAGTTTTTTCACGGCGAACCACAAGACCCAAATCGATGGCATATTGAATATCGTCCGTGGGTAGGTTTTCAACCATGCTGTCACCCATAATAATGGGTTCAATAATCTGTCTAATTCGTGGTTCACTAAGTCGGTCTATTAGAACATCGATATGTGTATCGCGCCGTTTGATAATAACTTCACGTGCTCGTTCTAAAATTTCTTTGGTGATAGTTTGAGTTCGATCGGTTACCAGTTCAAAACATGCTTCGTAAGCAAGAGCATTAACAAGCCATGGTTGGCCTTGCGTCTGTTCAAAAGCATAGTTTATTGCATCATCGGTAAATTTTTGCCCGGTTTCAGTGGTATGTTGTTTATATAAATCTGTTACTTGTTCAGGGGTAAAGCTAGAAAGCGTTAGACTTTTTGCTTTGATATTGAAAGCACTTCCACCGAGTACCATAGTGCCTAATTCATCAGAATAAATTCGATAATCCCGCACGTCGCGTACTCCAACCAAGCAGACGCTTTGAGGGAAGTTTTTTGGTCTCTTGTCGTATCCAGACCTTAACTGACGCAATACAGAAATTAAAGTATCTCCCACAAGGCTATCTATTTCATCTATAAAGAGAATGATTG
>CAYRPI010000149.1:0-1735 GCA_964426225.1 uncultured Candidatus Babeliaceae bacterium
CGCTGCCTGCACGTCATCCTCGGCGCCACAATCGGCCAGAAAGGGTTCGAGGACAGCATCTGGAGCGTCCGCGGCGATGCTGCCGACCGCCGGATCAAGGTCTACGGCCAGGACATTGGCGCCCTCGCGCGCGAACAGAAGGGCTGTCGCCCGACCGATACCGGATGCTGCGCCGGTGACGACCACGCTGCGGCCTTCGAAGCGGCGGTTCATGACAGGCTCCTAATTAGTAAAAACAGAATTTAAACACTCTTTCTTTTTGAGTCGTTACGCAAAATGCTTGCAAATAATTTTTCGGTCCTTTCACCTATTAAAATCGTTGTTTCTAACTCCTCAAAAGATTCTCCATCTGGATCAAATGGACGCATCATTTTTATATACATTTTTGCCGTTTTAAAATCCCGCATTCCACAAAAATATCTTGCCATACATTGAGCATGAGCCATCAGCTCCGTAAAATGAAAAACTGAACGTTCCGGATAAAGTGATTTTAAAGAGAATTTTTTGTTAAAGATCTCAGGAACTTTTTCAAAAGCTCCGTTTTGCATCTGCACATGCGCATAAGCACATTTTGCAAAAAGATAATCAGGAAAACGCTCTCGTGTCTTATCAACCCATTCGCTAAATTTTTCGTATTCTCTACGCCTTTGATAGATGGCAAAAAGATTTTGATAAAACTGTGGAATATGAGGATATTTTTCAATAGCGGCAAGCAACTCATCGATGACCTTCTTGGGCTTGCTCTGCCCAAGGTAAAAAAGGCGCTCCATGACTTCAAGTTCTTCCAGAGATCGGCCTTCGTGGCTTAAGGGTTCTGCCGTAATAGTTATCGTTTCCGTATATGTTTCTACAGGCTTTTTAACACTTTTCAATTGTTTTTTCATTTCATTCCAGTTTAAAAGATCAAAAATCTGTAGATCAATGAGGCCTTGCATGAACAGCACTCACCAATTTTGCGAGGGTCTTAAGCGTCGGGTTTTTTGCCTTCAAACTGTGGTAAAACGTAGAGCGCGCCAATGATGCATCGCGACACAATGCTTCTTTTTCTACCGCTTCTAGATGCGCTTCCAAAACTTTCATAACCCCGTCGGAGTCGTCATTTCGAAGACATTCCCATATTGCATCACGTATAAGAGTCTCATTAAGCAACTCTTGCACAGGATCGTAAGGCCTGGGAGTTGCATCCTTTTTAATGCGCAACTTAGGTGTATTTTTTATAGATTTTTTTTGCACGAGTGACATCTTTACTTTGACCATTTTTATTTCCTCCCAACAACAATAATATTTTCTTTTCAGGGATATAGGCATAATAAACACGCCACCCATTACCCCATTTAAGCTCCCACACATTATCTTCAAGACATTTGTGAACACCAAAGTGTCCATCTACCATAATTCTTGATAATCGAAGCGCAATCTGCACTTTATCACACGCTGATTGCTTTTGTACCCATTTCTCATATTCACTAGTTATGAGAAGAAAAAACTTGGTCACAACAACGCCTCTCTAAAGCAACTTCTCATCTTCCTTGCAAGTGTACAATATATTGGACGAATTGTCAAGCTGTCTGATTTTTCAATTGCCCATTTCTCCGCATGAGACAGTTAATTGCCTTATTACCTTTTATGCAACCCGTTCTGCAGATTGGTCTTTTCCTCCTTGATGCAAAATTAATTTTAAAACGGCTCCCTTTTCATCTTTGACAAAAGAGATCTCAAACGCATCAACCTGGTT
>CAYRPI010000150.1:0-1731 GCA_964426225.1 uncultured Candidatus Babeliaceae bacterium
TTTTAGTGAAGTTTGTATCTTATTACACTGTCCAGTTTTTGGGGAGTATCATATACTTCTATAGGTGAACCTGCTGCAATTTGTCCCAAAACTGGAAGAGAGTAAATTGGGTATAATAATTCAATATTACGCCGAGACTTTTTGGCTACGCGTTTAACAAGTTTTAGACTTTCAAATTTATCAAGTATTCTATTTAAATAGGCACAAGAATTGATGTTTAGTGCCTGCTTGATTTCATTACGAGTAGGAGACTGGGCATTTTTTTCAACAAAGTCCCTAATAAACTCTAATAATTCCTTTTGTCTTGTAGTTAGCATGAATATTGCGTACTGGGGATCAAACTAGGGATCAAATATATATTATCGTTTTACAACTGTCAAATACTTTGAACAGCATGATGCTCCGTTATTCTCAGTAATGTTGAAGTAGTAAAATCCTGCTCAGTTTTACAAACTTTATTTGCTGCGTTGAATAGATTTCCTATTTCGGCAGCAGAATAGTGGGTGGTGATCCTTCCGGATTTATGACCAAGAAGATCTTGGCGATCTTCAAAACTTACTCCGGCAGCTCGTAATCTTCTGCCGAAAGTATGTTTTAGATCATGTACCCTAACAGCAAGATTGACTTTTTGGCGCGCACTTTTCCAAGCACTGTTGAGCATTCGTGAAACCGGATTGCCTTTGTAGGTAAAAACGTATATTGGATGCTGACCTCTTACTGTATTTATCACTGATTGAGCAACCTTGTTTAGCACCACTAGCCGGTCTTCTCCGTTTTTTACCATTTGACCTGGAATAATAAATACTGATGTATTTAACTCCGGCAGTTTCAATTCCCATTCCCACCTTAAAGAGCATATCTCATGGTCACGACAACCGGTATTTACGGCAAACATAGCCATGTTTTGGAGATGTTGCGGCAGCGCTGCAAATAGTTTTTCCTGCTCCTCCCAGCTTAGTGGATATGGTTTTCTGGCGTCATTGATTGGTAACAGTTTAATTCTAGGCGAGCTGCTTAGCCACATTAAACCATTATCATCCATCCATTCACTTGCAGCCAAATTTAAAATGTGGCGAACAACTTGTAAACCGTAGTTGATAGTTCTATTTTTTTTGTTGGCTTTTTTACCAGCTTCGATAAACGATTGTAACGCTCCTATATGTACAGATTCTAAAGAGAGATCGCCAATATATTCATCTAAAGTTCTAAGTTGATCAGCATCTGATTGAATACTTCGCTTATGCTGATTTTCCAATAAATATTTAGTAGCCGCTTCTCTGAATTTTCGTTTAGGGCGAGCGCCATATAAAATTATTTGCCTTAGACTTTCAATTTTCCTTGCTAGATATTTTTCTGCTTCTTCGAGCGACTTAGTGTAAGCGCTTTCGCGAAGTCTTTGTCCGAAAACTTGTTTGTCAATGTGCCAGATTTCTCCTCTTTTAAAGAGTCCAGGCATTCTTTTACGACCCATGGTTTTATCCCCTTAGATTCTTTATAACGATCCACCCATTCGTCTATTTCCAAACGATCAAAAGCTTTTCCCTGCGCGCCTATTGGTATTTCAATCAAATATGGTCTGGCTAATTTATCGAAAACTCTTCTATCCATACCAAGATATTTAGGTATATCTCTAAGTCTGATGAAACGAGGTAATAAATTTATACACATGAATTTATATTAACTCTGTTTTTGAAAAATGATTTTCCCACCCTCCCCAAAATTTTTTAACCC
>CAYRPI010000151.1:0-1406 GCA_964426225.1 uncultured Candidatus Babeliaceae bacterium
CAATTTATTATTCTTAGTGTCTTTGTGCCTTCGTGGCAGTTATTTAATTGTATCGGAATTTCAAAGTTTTATCCCCCCAAAATAAAATCTCATATTTTTACCATTTAAATCGTACAGGTTCATTCGGATTTAACAAAATGGTTGGTATCTCAACTTCTTTTTCGCACTTTTTACAGCGCTTGGGCGAGGGGAAAATGATTTTAATACCTTTTTTAGTTTGTTCAAAACGTATTTCACCATTGCGAATTTTTATCTTCGCTCCACAATTCGGACAGATACGCTTTATGCTTCTACTAAATGGCCACATAATTATGAATCATTGATTTTTATCTGAAACTGATTTGACGGAATCCTCTGATCTTCAATTATTCCTAAGAACGTTACAAAATGACGATTGAGCTGATAACAAGAATATAACAATACAAGTTGACTTGCACATTTCTCACAAATCAATGGGTCTTTGCCGGATTGCTTAATCTGACGTTCTCTCCAGTTTAAATGACTGGCCGTCTCTAATTCAGCCGGTTGACCCAATAATGACCTGCAAATTGGCAATAACTGCCCTTTTAAGCGATTGGAAAAGAGACCATAGCCTCTTACTACTCTAAAATATTTATCCGGAATATGTTGAATCAAATAAGCCATGAACGTAAATAGACGCATCTTCATGATAGCTTGCTGACCATTATGGGCGTAATCCTTATAGTAAAAAATTACCCATTTGTCATTAAAATTAATAATCCGCGTCTCGGCAATCACCGGCTTTTTGGTATAGCGGCCAATGTATTTAACCGTCATTCCTACTTCTAAAAGACGAACGCCAAGATAGACATACCAATTTAACTTTGAAATGGTCGAGATGACGCCGCGTAAATTTAGTCTTGCGTTTTGCTTTAGCAAGATGGGCATCTCTAACAAATCTTTGTCATTGGCTTTAATTATCCGGTTTATAACATTATATTTCCACCGTTTCTTAAGCCCTTTCTCCGGCATTAAATAATCGGAAGGCGCCATTATCCAACTTTGACCTTCTAAACTTAATCCTCCAGCCGTCACGATCACATGAAAATGTGGTTTAAATTTAAGGTCGCTGCCGAAGGTGTGTAATACAATGTAAATGCCAGGTATATATCTGCCGTAAGTCTTTGTCCAATCGAGTATGGATTGGGCTACTGCAGCAAAAAGCAAATTAAGCATGACCTCACGGTTTACAAGGCAAATCAGCCTTAATTGCCAGGGAATCGTAAATACCAAATGATGATAACCAACCGCTAATATATCTGATAGTCGTTCCTCTGACCAGCGATCTGTATTAACCTTGCCACAACTACTGCAAAACCGGGACTTGCAGCTATGTGGAACAATCCTTACGGTTGTACAATTGGGACAGCGATAGAGATGAAAAC
>CAYRPI010000151.1:1416-1719 GCA_964426225.1 uncultured Candidatus Babeliaceae bacterium
GGATCGACATCCGTAACATGGCCGTGGAAAACCAAGTTGCGGTGTTCTGCACATTAACATCTTCTGGACATTCTCGATAACAGCTTCGCGTATATCTTTCTTATACCATAGAAGAAAGGCCGTCCAATGAAGCAAAAAAATTGTTTGTAAGGATCGTTTTGATGAAATATATTCCATATCATATTAATGTTTAGTTAAGATTTTGGCGAATTTATCAAAGAACATGAAAGGATCAAAACATTAATCAATTTGCGAAGCTATGTTCTATGTGTATGAAACAGCTTGCCTTCTTAATTATTGTCC
>CAYRPI010000152.1:0-1715 GCA_964426225.1 uncultured Candidatus Babeliaceae bacterium
GGGGTGAGGAAGAGGTATGAATTAGTTTAAAGCTTCATTTCCCTTAATTTCTTAATGCGTGAAGCGGTATCAGGATGCGTCATGAAAAGCCTGATAAACGAGCCTGAACGGAATGGGTTTATGAAAAATAGGTGGGCAGTAGCATCTGATGTTGGAGTCGCAATCAATGGATGATGCTTTACTGCAGATTCGATTTTCTCCAATGCGCTTGCCAGTCCTGAAGAGTCCTTTAATATTCTTGCCCCGCTAGCATCTGCAATATATTCCCTGCTTCTTGAAATGGCCAGTTGTATCAATGACGCGACTATTGGGGTCACAACAGCTAATAACAATAAGCTCAAAATATTGTTATTGCCATTTCTATCTCTTCCGCCAAACATAGCCGACCATTGAGCCATAGTAGCGATATAAGATATTACTCCTGCTATTGTTCCTGCGATTGTCGAGATTAAAATATCCCTGTTTTTTATATGGGCTATTTCGTGCGCAACAACACCTTTTAACTCTCCATCATTTAATAATTCCAAAATGCTTTGTGAGGCTGCTACAGCTGCGTGCTTAGGGTTTCTTCCGGTAGCAAACATATTAGGGCTAGGCATATTAATAATATAAACCCTAGGCATCGGAACTTTAGCCTCTTCGGCAACTTCTTTCACTAGTTTATGCAGTCTGTGAGCTTCTGATTCTTTCACTTCTTTAGCATTGTACATCATCAAAACAATCTTATCAGAAAACCAATAAGAGCCGAAGTTCATTATTACTGCAAAAATTCCAGCTATAATTAATCCGTTATAACCTCCAATAAGCTGCCCTACAAAGAGCAATAAAGCTGTAAGCAATCCTAAAAGTATGACTGTTTTTAATTGATTCATCATTATAAAACCACCTACAATGTCAAAATATATTTTTATTTAAAAATTTAATGTTTTGGAAGGTTATTTCTTCCACTTAATCGAGCACCCGATAGAAAACAAAAACTCGTGCTTCGGCTTTTTTCCTTTTAAAATTGCCTGTATTGCCTCGTCCATGTTAAATTCTGTTGCTTCCTGCCCTGGCTCTAATGCATTATCAAACCTTCCATGATAAACAAGCTTTTGCTTGGCATCAAAAAGAAACGGATCGGGAGTGCAGCTTGCTCCGTAAGCCTTAGCAACTTGCTGGGTTTCATCATGCAGATAAATAAAGTTATAGCCCTTTTCTTTTGCTGTCTTTACCATGCCTTCAAAATTATCTTCAGGATAGTTTTCCGATTCATTGGAGTTTATTCCAACAACAACCAAGCCATTGCTCTTGTATTTATTTTGCAGGCCTATTATGGTCTTTTGCTTCGCCTTTACATAAGGGCAGTGGTTGCACATAAAAATGATTAAAAGTGCTTTTGCATTTTTGAAATTGCTTAAGCTATATGTTTTTCCGTCTGTGCCTTTCAGATTGAAATCTGGTGCTTTATCTCCTGTTTTTAGAACAACCGGTAGAAATGATTTAACTGGTGTAGTACCTGTCAGCCTTTCTTCTTTTGTTTGCGGGAGGAATGATTTTCCCGGAATAATTCCCCGGATACCACTGTTCTGGACAATTTTTGGTTTTCCGGCTTTTACAACCACTGGCAATTTAATGCCATTCTTTCCGGGGGTATAACGGGGTAACGAGTCCTGGTAAACTTTTACAATGGTAAATGAGTCGGTAATGGAGTTTGTCAGGGTTTCCGGAGTTTT
>CAYRPI010000153.1:0-216 GCA_964426225.1 uncultured Candidatus Babeliaceae bacterium
GTACCTTTTCAGCGGCCTGAAGTATGGGTCTGGGGCAAGCGCACGGGCATTTCCAGTGTCATTAAAGAAGCTGTAGGTATACCTGTGGCAGCAAATGAAAGCTCATGGACGGCTCATGATGTATTGGAGATTATCAAACGCAAAGCCGCTGATATTGTGTTAATCGACACCATAAGCCGAAGGCGTTGGTGAACTCACATCAAGATGGAGGTTTGC
>CAYRPI010000153.1:226-1324 GCA_964426225.1 uncultured Candidatus Babeliaceae bacterium
AAAGCCGCTGATATTGTGAGTTCACCAACGACGAAGCGTCTTATGGTTAATCGGCACACATCAAGATGGAGGTTTGCTTGCATTCAAAAAGACCGCGGCGATGGCGGAGTTAGAGGGTATAGTTACTGAAAACTGCATAAAACTACACAATTTCCAGTCTTGACGTAGCTGATTGCCTTTTTAACGCCTCTCGGAACTCATCTCCACCCACCCCTGCCCCTCCCAAGAGGGGACATTTCAAGAAATGAGTCAAGGTCTAGCCACGACGATACACTATGGGCATCGTAGAACCGCTTTTTAAGCAGTTCCTTAACGCTTTTATAATTTGTAATGTTGTTGAGTTCCTTATCCTGAGAACGTCCCAGGATGATTAAACTCGCATTCAAATCAGCGTTATTGGTGTAACCACATATTTCCATAAGACGCTTCGTCGTTGGTGTACTCACATTTAAAATGTTCCTGATTCTTGCGATTATTCCGGCTCACCCAACCACATCTTAAACATTCTTGAGAAGAATAAGCAGGTTGAACACCTTCATAATCTATGCCTTTATCCATCAGCCTGAATCGGAGTTTATCTTTCAAATATCCCAGTAAACTCCTATTTAATATCCGATTGATTGGTCGACTTTTTGTCTTTCCGTTCAAGGACAAATCTTCTAAAATAAAGACTTTGTCGGAATTGTTACGGATGCATTCATTTATGCTGCGCCCAATCTCGTTTTTACGATGGCTACTTAATTGAGCTTGTTTCTTAAGATAACGCAACTTAGGCAACTTAAAATCTTGTTCTCCCCGTTTTTTTGAAATACACGCTTCCTCTTTTTGGCGGTGCCTAGTATATTCTGTCATTTTGTCTATGTCTATTAAAAGCTTCTCATAACACTCTGTTCCGTAATAATTGCAGAAAGAGTCAACGAGCAACGCTTTTACACCAATATCCACCCCTACCTTTGAGAAGTCTTTTTCGTCTTCAATATCCGTCCCCTCACTTCGTTCGAGGGCAGGCTTAGACTTTTTTACTTCAACTTCTTTCTCTATAACAAGACTAGCGAACCATTCTCCGTTTCTTTTTTTCAATCGGACAATCTTTTTTAA
>CAYRPI010000153.1:1334-1707 GCA_964426225.1 uncultured Candidatus Babeliaceae bacterium
CAGTTTGATAGGAATAAGAATCGGTTTTCCCATCTCGAGGGTAGAAAGTCTAAGAAAGTAATCAAAACTATTTTTGCCTTTTTCTAATTTGGCTACCTTCTCATCTAAATTCAAGGTTAGATTCTTTATCTGTGGTTTGCTTATCTCTTCTTTCGCTTGAAGAACTAACTCGGTTAGGTGAGTAAGAACATTTAAAGGAATTGTAAAGGAAGTTTTCTTTTTCTTGAGCTCAATTGTCTTTTCTTCAGTTTCAAACCAGAGCTGATATTTATTAGCAAAATAGTAAAGTTTTGAATCCTCCGAAGCTATGTTGCCTTTTTTTATCTCGTTTTTTATTCTATTTTTAACTTCGTCTTGAATTTTACTCCAATAA
>CAYRPI010000154.1:0-1704 GCA_964426225.1 uncultured Candidatus Babeliaceae bacterium
TACAGACGCAACCCAGAACGCCCCAACATTTCTTACTCGGAAACGTTATACTTGTAAACTAAAATAATTTAAGTTTCGCAAGTCTCGTCATGCTGCATTTAGTGCGGTGTTGAGATTTAATAACTTTGTAAGTTTTTGATTATCAGCTGTCAATTTATCCATCACCTCTTCTAATTCTATCTCGGCTATTTCGGTGATAATATTCACCAATTCAAGTAGATACCCCCATATTTTCTCGGCAATCGTAAGTTCTATCATCTCCGATTCTATTTGCCTAAACAATCCCCCCAGTGTTTGATAGCTTAGCATCTGTTTGGCTACCGATAGTAAGTTGTATTGAAGCATCGCAATGGTGGTGTCTGCAATCTGTGCATCAAAATCCTGTGACTGGCATCCGCCAAGATTAAGGTGGCTCTTGCATTCTTTGAAGAATACTTCTATGCTCCAGCGTACGCTATATATCCTGTACGCCTCTTCAAAGTCCAATTCCTGATTAGTGGTCAATAGCACATTCCAGTCTCCACCCTGTCTGGTTTTACAAAAGAACAATCGAATGCTACTCCCTTTGTAACCGACATCCACCGTTGCATACCTTGCGTTTAGCTTTCTCGACCTCTTCGTTTTTTTTCCACGCTTGAGCTTTTGTACCAGCTCTTTTGCCGTATATTTCTGGTTCTGGTATTCATAGCCACTATTACCACCCATTTTTGCCATGCCCAACAGGTAAAAGCCAATCCTGCGTGTTAGCACAAACTTGATCAGACTTTCCGAGACAAACCAGCTGTCTACCAGCAGGTAATCAAAGCGGATGCCTTCTTTGATGGCTCTGCGTATCATTTTCTTTAAAGCATCTGTTTTCTTCAGAAAGTACTCATTCGCACGTTCATATCCGCTGCTTGATGGGCCTCTTTTCTTCGTAAATCTATTTTTCAGCTGCTTGGGTGTTAGCCCGTAGGGTTTCTTTTCGTTCTTTCCCTTTTCTCCGCTCAGCGTAAAGTCAAGTCCGAAAAGGCTTTTCCCATCGTGGTATGCAAGGAATAGCCCTTTAAATCCCAGCTGGCTTAGATGGGTTACATGAGAGAATATTCGACCGATACGTTCGATGCAAATTCCTTTCTTTGGCAGGTCTGTATCATCAGCGATAAGGCAGCGAGGATTGCTTCCATGGCCTGCATCTCTTTGGGAAACCTCTTTAATCAAGCGTTTGGTTACACTATACCCAAAGGAACGCCAATCAATGAGCGGGTTGTTTTTTAAACGGTAAAACAAATCTTTCCCTGCTTGCATCAAATGCTTTACAGCATGATTGGAGTAGTTGCCCACATTGGGTATTCGCATAAATGGGAAAAGCAGCAAAAGGAGGGTTGCATCACTTGAGCTGTAGGTTTTTTGGGCTACTTCAACTAGGCCTAATTTTCGGCTTGATAATTTCAAAGAGCTGACCAAATCTAATATCGTGGTACTTGCTTTTTCATCTGTGGTAAAAAAGTCTTTTATTTCTCGTAAAACTGTGGTATTTTTGTGTTGTAGCATATTCGTATTGTTTTTGTTTTGCGACACAAATATACTGAATCTCAGTGTATTAAACAAATGAATATGCTGCTTTTTTTATGCTAATTTATTTGTTTTTAAGGTATTAACAGGACTTGCGAAACTTGAATAAGGTTAATTTAATACAGTTTTATTTACACTAAAAACAATTTG
>CAYRPI010000155.1:0-1238 GCA_964426225.1 uncultured Candidatus Babeliaceae bacterium
ATAGATATTGCATATGTAATCGTTCCTGTTAATAGAGAGAGGTTTCCCCTCGGCTTATACGAGAGCCCTGCCAACGAAAAAATCCCCCGATTTTATCGGGGTTTTTGTTAGCTATCATTTAGATTGTCATTACGGATAATTTCTTTAAGTAAACATAAACTGCCCGTTTTAAAAATTAAGGGCAAATAAGGTCGAATGAGACTTAGGATTTTTCAAGCCGTAGGTGTAGAAAAATCGTGTAGTCGAATTTGACCCCACACCCAGCAATGGGAAGGAGAATGGATGTATTACATATATATGCTAAAAAAAGAAACAACAAATGAATTGTATTATGGATACACAAATAATTTAGAGAGAAGAATTGCTGAACATAATAAAAAGCAAAAGTGGGAACTTATATATTATGAAGCATATAAATCAGAACTCAATGCCCGCGATAGAGAAAGAAGGTTAAAGCATTACGCTCAAGCTTTAACCGCCCTAAAGGGTCGTTTGAAAAGATCGCTAAATTAATATTGCTGGGTGTGGGGTTTAATTCGCACTATTATTTTTTCTGCGTGTATACCCTTGAAAAAATAATGTGCTCATTAAAGGAGGAACAATGTTTAGGGAAAAAATCAAAGTATTTGATTGCACGATCAGAGACGGCGGCCTGATCAATAACCATCAATTTGATATCAGGTTTGTCAGAGAAGTCTATAAAGCCTTATCCGAAGCCGGCGTTGATTATATGGAGATAGGCTATAAAAATTCCAAGAGGTTATTTTCTTCAGATGAGTATGGGAAGTGGAAATTTTGCGACGATGAGGTAATAAACGAAGCAATCAGCGGCATAAAGTCCAAAACAAAAATTTCTATCATGGTAGATGTTGACCGCGTGGATGTCGAGGATGTTAAACCGCGCAAAGACAGCCAAATGTGATTTATATTGTGGATAGCTTCGGCGCCTTATATCAGGAAAGCGTAGAATTTTTGGTTAAAAAGTTTCAGAGTATTTTAAAAACAAAAGAAATAGGAATTCACGCGCATAATAATCAGCAGTTGGCCTTTGGCAATACCATTGAGGCGATAATCCATAATGCTAATTTTGTGGATGCCACTGTTTATGGGTTGGGCAGGGCTGCAGGTAATTGTCCTCTAGAGCTTTTAATCGGATTTTTAAAAAATCCGAAATTTGATATTCGTCCGATTTTAGACCTTATTTCCAAGGAGTTTGTTCCGCTACGGGAAAAAATGGA
>CAYRPI010000155.1:1248-1675 GCA_964426225.1 uncultured Candidatus Babeliaceae bacterium
ATTATTCCTTACGCGATAGCCGGAATGCTTGATGAGCACCCTAAGGCCGCAATGGCGCTGCGTAACAGCGACAAGAAAGAAAACTATAGAGAATTTTATGAGAGTTTAGTAGGAGACGATTTAGATTAACCTTTTTAGGCGTTGGAGCATATTTTGGCCAGCAGTATTACGATAGATTTCAAGAAGCCAAGCAAGATCGGTTTCTATGTGAGGCAAGGAAAACTGTGTGGCAAGATCTCCAGCAACGCATTAAGACGGTGTGAGCGTAGGCATAGGGTTACCGCAAGGCATAACAGACCAATTCTCGTAGTTACGCCCCCTTATTCCCGCCCTGCCTTGTGTGGGTTTGGCTGAAAATGGGTTTTGGGTGATTTTGCTTGCAACGAGCGTGCGGTAGCCTTCGAGAGAGGTTGTTAACGAAATCAAG
>CAYRPI010000156.1:0-1648 GCA_964426225.1 uncultured Candidatus Babeliaceae bacterium
CCACGCACGTTGACTCCTGGATTGGTATGGTATCCATCAACGATCATTGCCCACGCAAATTATAATTAAGTCTTAATCTTTACTGTGCTAAGCTAAAAAAATCTTGGGCGGACCAAAATTAAGAGAGAAATGGTGTTATGAAAGAGCAGAAAAAAAAGGGGTTAATAGTTGGCCTAAGTGACTTTAAAGAACGCTTTAAGCAAAATTGCTATTTTGTAGACAAAAGCCTTCTAATAAAAGAAATATTAGACTTTAAAGCCGCTGTCACGCTTGTTACTAGACCCCGGCGATTTGGAAAAACTTTAAACTTATCCATGCTACGCTTCTTTTTTGAAAAATCAGAAGAAAATAACCGTCACCTTTTTTCGGGCCTTAAGATTGAAAAGCATCCTGATTGCATGGCTCACCAGGGCCAATATCCTGTCATTTGGTTAACATTAAAAGACTGCAAGGACAGCTCGTGGGCATTTTGTTATCGACATCTTCAGGAGATTGTAACTAGTGAATTTGCACGGCACAACTACCTCCTCGACAGTAACGCATTAAATACAATGCAACGAAACAATTTTGCAGCAATTATGGATAAAAGTGCGGATGAGATTTTATATCGCAGATCTCTGTTAATATTGTCAGAATGCCTTTCTAAGCACCATAATAAACATGCCATCGTCCTTATCGATGAATATGATACCCCTATCCACTCGGCCTTCAACCACAAATACTATGAACAGGCTATAGAATTTTTCCGAGATTTTTTTGGTGCAGGATTAAAAGATAATTCCTGTCTAGATTTCGGCTTTTTAACCGGTATTTTACGGATAGCAAAAGAGAGTATTTTTAGCGACATCAACAACTTGCGCATCTGTCCCCTAACGGATGATAAATACGCTGACAAATTTGGTCTTCTCGAAGAAGAGGTTGAAACAATACTGCATTATTTTAATTTGGAAAATAGTATTGATACTGTTCGAAAGTGGTACGATGGCTACCACTGCGGAAACCAAAAAATCTACAATCCTTGGTCTGTTGTTAACGTAATCGAACACAACGGCGCGATAAAGCCCTATTGGATAAATACTAGTGAAAACACCCTAATCAAAGAATTACTCAGGGCAAGCTCCACGCGGACTAAAGAAGACCTTGAAGTCATTATCAAGGGAGGAAAAGTCACCAAGCCCATCCAAGAAAACATTGTAATGGCTGATCTTAAGAATAACGACAATGTTCTCTGGAATTTTCTCTTGTTCTGTGGCTATCTAACCTTTGAAAATCGTAGACTTGAAGGTAGATCCCAAATAGCAGAACTAAGTGCACCAAATGAAGAAGTTATAGAGGTATACGAAGCATCGTTCAAATCCTGGTTCGAGACTCCTCTCAACATAAGCGCGTATACCGCCATGCTTAAAAGTTTAATTGCTGGAGATATAGAATCATTTCAAGAATTTTTCACAAAATTAACCTTAGAAACACTTAGTTCATTTGACATCATCGGTAACGAGCCGGAACTCTTTTATCACGCTTTAGTTTTGGGTATGCTTGCAAGCCTTTCTCAAACGCATGAAGTTAAATCAAACCGTGAAAGTGGATATGGCCGATATGATGTTATGCTCATTCCCCATGATAAGACTAAACCAGGTATTGTTATCGA
>CAYRPI010000157.1:0-369 GCA_964426225.1 uncultured Candidatus Babeliaceae bacterium
GCGTTTTCTGCTTTTGTTAAGCGTGGGAATGCTATGGTGAGCCCTTTGTGGTTTGCTATCCGGGTGGGTAGTCTTGAAATGGTAGTTGAGTTGTTGGCGTTGGGGGTTGATCCTGAGCTTGCAATTAAGAGTATTGGTAAGGGGGTTGGTGAGATACAAATATTTCCTATTCATGTAACGGCTGCGCTTGGAAATCTAGCCATTATTAAACAATTGATTGAAAATCCGGGTCAAAAAGGTGGTGCAAATCCTGGCAAGCTGCTTATGGCCGGTACGGAAGGTTCTTTTACGGCTGTGGATATTGCACAAGCACGAGATTGGAATGATATGATAACCTATTTAAAAACAAAAAAGGTTGAAGCCCTTGGG
>CAYRPI010000157.1:379-1608 GCA_964426225.1 uncultured Candidatus Babeliaceae bacterium
CAAAATAGCGGTTAATGCACTAATTGCAAAAATTCTTTAATCTTAGGCTTTTACCCTGTTTTTATTAGAGTTGTATTTTGTTGCGTTCTATAGGTGTGTCAGGATAGATCAGTGTTGTAACTGTCGCAGGTTCAATAGTGAGGTCATTTTTCTCAATGCGGTTACAGGTGCAGAGTTGCCCGATTTTAAGAAGATCGAGTTTGCGTCCTATTAGAGCTGTTTTTTGTGATTCCCACCAGGCTTGTATTCTATGAATAGGGGTGAGTGGGTAGTCCTCTCCAAAATGGTAAGTGCCCCAATGCATAGGGATAAAACGAGATGCTTTTAATTCCAAAAAGGCTTCGCCTGCTTCTTCGGCGGAGATATGATTTTTTTGCATATGTTCCCGTGGTTCACAGGGACTAATGGGCATTAGAGCTATGTCGATAGGTGGAGTGTTATGTGCGATAATTCTAAAATGGTCTGAATACGCGGTATCGCCTGCAAAATAGATAGTTCGATCATCTTTTTTTATTAGCCAGCTTCCCCAGAGTGATGCATTGCGATCAAAGAGGCTTTGTCTGGTTAGGTGGTGTGCAGGAAGAAAGGTGAGGTCAATGGATGCATTTTCCAGGATTAAATCTTGTTTGCGTGGTAGTGAAAGTTTAATTTCATCCCACCACATATATTCTGATACATGTTTAAAGCCTTTTTTATCCAGCCATTTTTTGTCGCCCCAGGGGACACAGATAGAAACGGACGGATTTTTATTTTCAATAAGTTTTAAACTGGGGATATCAAGATGGTCAGGATGGTTATGTGAGATAAGTATAGCATCAATAGGAGGAAGTTTTTCGGGTGAAATTCCAGGATTTGTTAATCGTGGGAAAAATATCTTTGAAGGAGTCCCAAGAATTGGATCGGTGAGGAGTGTGAATTTACCTATTTTTATTAAAAAGGTTGAATGACCAATCCAGACAATGCGAGGATTTTCGTTTGGTTCAGATAAGGATGCAACATCGCATTCAGTTGTCCATGAATTTCTTAATTCTTCGACCCCGTTATTACGTTGAAAAAATGCACGTATGCACATGCTGACAGGATCAAAAAATCCAATAGCTTTCTCTTCGGGATGGTTGAAAAAACGGCCTTTTATTCGATAAGGAAATGTCTTCTGGTAAGTTGCCATTTGGGGTTCTCCAAAAAACCATATGAAAAACCCCCATCCGGACTAGAACGGTCCAAGACAG
>CAYRPI010000158.1:0-1602 GCA_964426225.1 uncultured Candidatus Babeliaceae bacterium
TTTTTCTGCTTTGGCTTCAGCCTGGGCGTCTGTGAATCCTGTGATGATTCTTTCTGGAATGTTGGGTCTGTGGGCTTCTTGGCAAAATTCCCTGCTGCTTCCTATGGTCTGGATGGCATCCATGCGAGGGATTTCTATATTAGATATAACACGAAGTTCATATTTCGTCAAGAAAAATATTTTGCTTTTGAAAAGGATTTTTTTGCGAAGAATTGGGATGGTAATGGGAGGGGTAATCAAAGGATAGCTAAACGGCAACCTCATTCAAAAGACAAACGCAACTACCACCAACTATACCTATGATTATGAAAACAGACTCAAGACTGTCATTGCGAGCCCATCGGGCGAAGCAATCTATTTCACCTACGACCCATTCGGAAGAAGGATTAAACGAACTAACCCACAAACCAACGAACAAACAAACTATATCTACGACGGCGATAACATAATCTTAGACTTAAGCCCAGATAATACAATACAAGCCAAATACAGCTATGGCCCCTCAATAGATGAACCCCTTGCAATGCTCAAGGGTTTTGATGTATACTACTATTCAAAGGATGGCTTGGGCTCTGTTGTTAATTTAACTGACTCATCAGGCCAAGTTGTTGAATCCTACACCTATGACGAATACGGCAATGTCTCCGCTCCTTCTCAAATAGGCAATCGCTACCTCTATACAGCAAGGGAATACGACCCTGAAATAAACCTCTACTATTACCGTGCCAGATATTATTCACCTACGATAGGGAGGTTTTTGCAGAGGGATCTGGCGGGGTATGAGGGAGGGATTAACTTATATGCCTATGCTAAGAACAACCCCATTAACTGGAAGGATCCTTGGGGATTGGATCCCGAAAAGAAAAAAAGAGAGGCCAAATGGTGGGAATGGGTTGAATGGGCTATTAATTTTATTACTTATGAAATTATAAATCCACCAGGATCGCAGATCCCCCCGCCGGTGCCTCCAACGGATCCAAGATATCCGGGCCTTGATTGGCCAGGCCCGTCGGATTTTATTACATAGTTTAAAAGGAGAATTGGTATGTTTAATGGCAATATAGCGATAAAAATTTTTTGTCTAGCTATGATTTTAATGCAACTTATAGGTTGGATTCTTTATTATAGTTCATTTTTAAAAAGCAGCTCAATAACTTATATTACTTTTTATTCCTTAGTTATGTTGGTGGGATGGATTGGTATACTGTTTTTGATGAATTGGGCAAGATTATTAATTATCGTTATCAGCGTTTTAAGAATTTTTTATTCGGTTTTCCAACTTACATTTACCTTCTTAGGGGACCACAAGATATCAGTGATTATAATTCCTAAAATTTTAACTATTTTATTTTTTTTATTTATAATATGGTTTTTAATTAAACATCCTACCAAAGCACAATTTTTAAGAGTAAATAAAAATAACGAAAAACTGCGTGAGTAAAACCAAGCAAAATATGACATATAGGGGTCAAATCTCAACATTCAACAACATCCTTGACAAATCAGGTTAAGTCTCTCATTATCCTTTCTTAGCGAGACAGAAGTGCAATGCTCCCCATTAGCCAATGGATTTAAGTAAATCTTTATTGATATCCCTCATAA
>CAYRPI010000159.1:0-1582 GCA_964426225.1 uncultured Candidatus Babeliaceae bacterium
TAATGGCATATTCTCCTTACATTCCAGTAACTCAGGAAACGCAATAATAACCTTGACGTCTTTTTGTCCGCGCGCTTGGGCGATATTTTTGCTGATTCTCTCCATTTCTAATGTATTCTCTGCGAATCCGCGATCTAACATCTGAACAGCAATAAAAATTATTGCTCCATTGGATGCATTTTGAAAAACTTCCTGTAGTGTTGGCCCACGTTCATGCCCAGGTAAAGCATTTGACGCAAGGGATGACTCATTAACAAAACCATACCACCGCGTTTTACGAAGCTGTCTCGGTTGCGTAGATTCTGAAAGCTTTCCACCGGATTGAGTAACTGAGGTTACTGTTGAACGAAGAGGCATCGGCTTTCCTGTCTGCGTTTGAGGTCGTTGATGTTTTGCAGTAGGCTCAAACTCTTTTTCGATAAGGGCGTTTCTTCTTGGCTCAATCGGCAACCTTCCCTTAGTAATAACCTTTTTCATCACAACTACCAAAACAAACACCGCGCCCAGAAGCATTGCGGGGAGGAAGAAAGCGTTATGGGATGCTGATGCCTCATCTCTATCTGGCCTAGAAATTTCTTGTAACTTTTCTCCTCTAAGTGCTGGGGGTATCTGCCGCGGTATTCTTGACATAAAAGTAAGAAATACAGGAAAATTTTCATACAATACAGCGACCATCCTGCTTAGCATACAAGGAGCTCCCATCAAGCCTTCAGGGTTATTATTAATAGTAAAAATCGGATTAAACCGGCTCTCTTGCAGTAAAGCTAACATAATTTGACCGGCATTATTACGGCTATATAACTGCCGCAGCCTTTGCATTTCGCCTTGGAAGCTCAAAACACCCTGGTGGGCAGGAATAGCCAAACGGAAAAAGATAGTTTGTGCAATATCATAGGCGTGCTCTGTAATATTTTGAGCCGGATTAAAAATATAGTGCGAAACAGAATATTCAAGAATAATATAAAGTAAGGAAGCTCCTTGACTATTTTCTAAACAAAAACCAATTCCGATATCACTAATAAGAAATCCTCTTTGGTCTTTTAAGGCTTCGAAGGTTAAAGGAAGATTATTTGTTGTGCCCATTTTATTATCGCTTATGACGTAAGGGAAACGGATACCCATTGCTTTAAAATCAATCTGTTTAGCCCTCTCTTGCCTACCTGAAGCTCTTGCGCTTTCGATGAGTAACCTTAAAGGGTGATCTTTAAGAGCAGTGTGGCTTTGAGGAGATAAACCAGTCATATCTACTACATAATCACTATCAACCAGTACTAATCCATGGTCTAAGTCTTTTGGATAAAAAACTGCCTTTTCTGCATGCGTCTGTACATTTTGCGGCCGCACATGAATTCTGCATGGTATTTTTATACGAACAATGCTGACGTTGAGTCCGTTTTCTGTAAAAATGCTGCCTGCTATTGCTGCTAAAGTACCACACTCACCCCAATGAGTTCCTGCATTGTTGCCCCACACTACTAACCCAGAATTATCCCAATAATACCCTTGAGCACGTTCAATAAGCCAGGCCGTACCGTACGCCTTAATTTTTTCTTGGATTAACGGCAGAGTTTCCCTAACCATT
>CAYRPI010000160.1:0-1546 GCA_964426225.1 uncultured Candidatus Babeliaceae bacterium
CTACAGTTTTTATGACTGCGGGACTTTTAGGTAAAAAGATGGCTATTGCCAGAGTAATCTCAGTTTTTGGCATTGCTATGTCTGTGGGATTAATTGTTTCATACTGGCAGAAAAAGAAAAAAGGCCTAAGGCATTTTGTGAAATTGTATGTGCAGCCGAATTTAACTCCTGAATTGCAAAAATTCGCTTACTCCCTGGCTATGAAATTAGTGGCCAAGCCCGCAGGATTGGCTTTAGAGGAGATCGGCTTAGAAAATAAGGCAAAGGTAGATGAACTTGATGAAATAGGTGTAATTGAACAGTCTAAAGATGGTAAGTGGCGCCTGATAGAAAGAGGCGATTCTCAAAACATGAGCAGCTGTTTTATTTTGCCGAAAGGTTATGCGGAGTTAAATTTTAGACAAAAATTAGTGCAATTATGGAAGACATCCTGGCAATTGTTTTTCTCCCTTAACTACTATCTTGTTCTGGCAGTAATTATCGCTGGCGCAATCAGGGTTTTAATCCCCACAAACGTTATTGTCAATTTTGTCGGCGGTAAAGCCTTGAATTCGGTTTTAGTTGCTTCTGTGGTTGCGGTACTTGCTTATGTCTGTACCTATGTGGAAGTGCCCACTGCCCTCGCCTTAATTGAAAAAGGAATGGGTCCCGGAGCAACCCTATCTTATTTACTGGGTGGGCCGGGCTTAAGCCTTCCCTCAATCATGATGCTTTCGGGTGTATTTAAACCCAGACTTTTATGGCTTTATGTAGGTTTAAGTTTTGTGGGTTGTGTAATCGCAGGGTATATCTTTAATTTGTTTTAAGGGATGGTATAGGCGTGGACAAGAAGAATACGAAAAAGATTGTAAAAGAAGGTTATGCCAAAATTGCAAAACAGGATAGGTCCTGTTGCATTCCCGTTGATTCCTGCTGCGGAAACATTAACTTAGCGCAGGATATCAGTAAGAAGATAGGATATACTGAGGAGGAGCTTAAAGCCGTTCCCGCAAATGCAAATTTAGGCCTTGGCTGCGGAAATCCTATAGCTTTAGCTTCTTTAAAAGAAGGCGAGACTGTTCTTGATCTGGGCTCGGGCGCAGGATTCGATTGCTTTCTTGCTGCTAATCAGGTTGGCAAGAATGGAAGGGTCATCGGCATAGATATGACCCCGGAGATGATTGAGAAAGCAAGAGAGAACGTCAAGAAAGGCAACTACTCTAATGTGGAATTCAGGCTTGGAGAGATTGAGAATCTGCCTGTTACTGATAATTCCGTTGATATAGTCATCTCAAATTGTGTTATTAATCTCTCACCTGATAAGAGAAAGACTTTCCTGGAAGCGTTCAGAGTGCTAAAGCCTGGTGGCAGACTAATGATTTCTGATATAGTTTTGTTGAAAAAACTCCCAGATTTCATAAAAGACTCAATTGAGGCATATGTTGGTTGTCTTTCAGGAGCTATAATGAAAGATGGATACATCGGGAGCATAAAGGCAGCAGGATCTCAGAAGGTTCGGATACTTGATGAGACATCTTTTCCTATTGAATGTATGGCTAATGATCCA
>CAYRPI010000161.1:0-320 GCA_964426225.1 uncultured Candidatus Babeliaceae bacterium
GCTATTAACGAAAAATTACGGCAAGCGCAAAGTGATGAGGATACTAGCATACCAAAAGATCTACGCACACGGTTAACAGAGGCCCTACAAACGGCACAATTGAAGCTTAATGATCTATCCACTCAATTGATAAGCTTGGAGGCATTGATTAAAAACAAAAAAGAGATAGAGGAAGAACAAAAAAAGCAAGCTGATCTAGCAGCGGCAAAAAAAGATAAAGAAACAATGACTGTAATACAGAATATTGAAGCCAAAATTAGTGAGATTGAAAATAGGGTTAATATTGCTATAGCTGAAGCTACCACATTTAGTGATGCTAC
>CAYRPI010000161.1:330-1541 GCA_964426225.1 uncultured Candidatus Babeliaceae bacterium
AAAATACATCCAGTTGAAACAGAGGCCAGTACTAATTTAGTAAAGCAGCGTGAATTGCTGAGTAAAGTTAACGAAGTTGGTCTTAAGCAAGAGATTATGAGTGAATTAAGACAAGCTAAAACACGAGTAAGTACAGTCCAAGAAAAAATTTTAGAATTAACAAATAAGCATAAAAAATTAGAAGAACTTGCACAAGGGCGCGATTTTGCAGACAGGAGCATGAAGTTGTCAATAGAGGCTTTTAGACAGAGTGTTGCAAAGTTTAATATCGATACTAAAGAGAAGTTAACAGCAATTAAGTCGGAGAAGGAATTAAGCGATTGGCTTGCTGGAGGAGAGATGGGCGCTGCATTAAAAAAGCAGCTAGAAGAATTGCAAAAAACCGCGCCCAAAAGTATTAGTCTGGATGCGCAAGAAGCGGTAAAGGCGACCAAAAATGAGATGTTGAAGAGCATAGCGGAACAAGAAAAAGCATTAGCTGCTTTGTTGGAAACCTTGGAAACTAAACAACAAGAAGAAGATGCGAGAATAGCAGGGTTAATCAAAACTCTTCAGAAAAATATAGATGAGATATCAAAATCAGAAATTGTTAAAACAACAACACAAAAATTATTAGCTGATTCAGTTAGAAATTTGATAGCAGGATGGAAAACTATACTTGATAAGAAACTCGCAACTCGAGATGAACTTACTAAAGCGATTACGGCTGCAGACAAGACAATAGAAGGATTAAAGAAAGTTGCAAATCTAGACGTAAATAACCGCATAAAAAAAATAGAGCTTGGTCTGTCGGAATTTAAAGGCGGAAAACATGAAGAGTTTAAAAAACCAGTACTAGAGTTATTGGAAAAACTAAAAACAGATTTCAAAGAACTGACCTTTGGTGAGAGTTTAGAAGAGGATTTTTCTAATTTTAACAACAAGTGTGATGCAATAGAAGCTGAATTAAAGAAAGCCGAGAAAATGGGAGAAGATTTGAAGGCACAATTGGCAGAAAATGTGAAAAAAGAGGAAGCTATTAAGGGGCTACAGAGTTATATTGAAGAATTAAATAGAGGCTTGGATGCTGTGCCAAAAGAAGAGGATTTACGTAACGCTGCTGAAAAAATCTTAAAAGAGGCAATAGGGTCTTTTGAAAACTTAAAAAACCTTCCTAAAAACAAGGAGTGGAATACTGAAATAAGAAAAATAGAAAATAAATTAAAAATTGT
>CAYRPI010000162.1:0-1538 GCA_964426225.1 uncultured Candidatus Babeliaceae bacterium
ATGAGTCAACCCTAATCGAGGAGTTGCAAGAACTTTTCCATTACAGGCTATGAGTGGACTGCGCCCCCAAAGTTGGATGAGTTAGGGTAAAAAATTAGAACAGATGACTGGCTCAAGGAATGTGGTATAGAGATGTGCCACAGGAAAGGAGAGCCAGTTATGGCAAAGAGATATCGGACGTTCAGTTATCAGTTTAAGAAAGATTTAATAGACCAGGTAGAGAGCGGCATAATAAGTCAGAGTCAAGCCGCTCGAGATCACAATATTTCGCCATCATTAATAGGCCGATGGATTGATCAGATTCATCAAGGTAACCTTGTCGAGAAGCCAACCGCACGAGAGAAAAAGCTAGAGAGAGAACTCGAACTAAGCCAAAAGAAGATTGGCGAACTTACGCTTTTAATCGATTATCTAAAAAAAATAGCGGAAAATTCACAACGCATGAAAAGGTTGAACTCGTGCGTAGTTACGCAAAAGACATTGGATCAATCAAAGGAGCCTGTAAAATGATCGGGCTAAGTCCATCAACATATTATTACAAGCCAAAGGTATCTAGAGCTGAGAGAGATAAAAAAGACGCAGATTTGCGGGACAAGATTGAAAAGATACAAGCCCAGTTTCCTCGATGCGGATACAGGCCGATGAAGTGGTATTTGCTAAGGGAAGAAAATGTCTTGGCCAACCACAAGAAGATAAGGCGCATTATGAATAAGTATGGGCTTAAAGCGCAGATACGGCGTGCATTTGTGAGGACAACAAATTCCGAGCATGGTTATGACGTGTACCCTAATCTTTTGATTGGACTTACTGTTGTACGAATAAATCAAGTTTGGGTAGCTGATATTACCTACATACGAATACAGACGGGATTTGTTTATCTGGCAGTGATAATAGACATATATTCGAGGCGAGTCGTAGGCTGGACGTTATCAAAAAAGATTGACGACGAGCTGACAGTAGCGGCGCTTAAAGATGCCGTGGAAAAAAGGAAGCCGCCGGAAGGTTGTATTCATCATTCGGACAGAGGCGTTCAATATGCGAGTCATGATTACGTTGATCTTCTAAAACAGAATAATTTTTTGATCAGCATGTCGGCGAAAGGAAATCCTTACGATAACGCATTTGCAGAAAGTTTCATGAAGACGTTAAAAACAGAGGAGGTATATTTATGGGAATATGAAAACTTCAACGACGTAGTAGAGCGAGTTCCATTTTTCATTGAGGAAGTTTATAATAAAAAACGCCTGCACTCGGGAATAGGATATTTACCTCCGGCTGAATTTGAAGACTTGATAAAAAATGGGAACTGTGAAATAAACTTAAACAGTCAGTCAGACTGTTCTAAAAATAAGACCGAATCTATCCAACCCTAAGGGCGCAGGTCATATAGATGTCGATTTATTGGATAAAGATATCAAAACATTGGTAACATTGTTGACTAAGCATAATATTTTAGTGCCATGCGACATATCCAAAGAAGAGTTGAGTAAATGCAAAATTGAATTGCTTCCAAACTTCACAAAGATTCTAAAAAAAGT
>CAYRPI010000163.1:0-1530 GCA_964426225.1 uncultured Candidatus Babeliaceae bacterium
GTTTGGTCATGCTCAGAAAAAGATTTATGACTGTAAGTTATCGAGGAGAAATTTTATGACTATACTGAGCTCATGGCAGAGGACAGCTGTCAGTTTAGCATTGGTTGCTTTACTGGGTGGTTGCCGTTCAAAACAGGTTGAAAGTACAAAAACAGAAGGTGAGACAATGCGGCGAGATCTCTTTATTTTCTTTGGCCCCCCTGCGTGCGGCAAAGGGACATTGGCAAACTGTTTAAAAGAAAAAATGGGCTTTTTAACGATTTCAACCGGTGATGTGTTGCGACAGAATGTTAGTCAGGGAACTGAGCTTGGTAAAAAAGCTCAACCTTTAATGACTAAAGGAGAGTTAGTCCCGGATGAACTAATCAATGCTATGATGCAAGATTGGTTAGAAAAACAGGTGGCTGAAAAAAATCCTGTAATTCTTGATGGGTACCCCCGTACTGTCGTGCAAGCACATGCATTGCTGGATATGTTAAAGGCACCAAAAAATCAGATCTATCATCTTAGAGTCGTTCGTTTCTCAGTCTCTGAGCAAGAAGCCATTGATCGGATTGTTTATCGTGTTGTTTGTAGTAATAAAAATTGTCAAAAGGTTTATTCCCTCAAAGCGCTAAAACCAAAAGTGGAGGGGATATGTGACGTCTGTGGCAGCAAGCTTTCACGGCGTAGCGATGATACCGAACAGGTGATTGAAAAGCGGTATAATGATTATATGAAAACTGAATCCGAACTTCTTGGCTTCTTTAAGTCTGCGGGAGTAGAGATTCAGGATATTTCTGCTGAGCAATCTATGGGCCAGGTCTTTGATGCATTTAAAAAACTGGAACATTGATAATTTTGTAAAAAAAGCCAAATTGACCAGGAGCTGCAATCTTAACAGCAACATCTATCCCAAGGGGACTTTTGGGATAGATTAGAAAAGTTGCAAGGACTTAGGAATGCTTGAAATAGTCTAGCGAGTCATCTCCGAGGTTGTCGAGGATAATCTTGCATAATTTATTGTTTTTTAATTTGAGATTTTTAAATTGGGTGGGCGTGGTGATGAACGTCCGAAATACCAGCTCGGCTAAGTTTTTGGCAGATGTTTTGAATGACAAGAAATCCGCCGTAGAATTAGCTTGAATTGCAATAACAGGAATTCGATACATATCTTTACTAAGGTCATTGAAAATAGCGAGCGGTCCTTTTATTTTTGCAATAATGGGAGTTCGAGATCTATTTTTACAAATGTTATTGAGAATAGTGAGCGCTTTTTCTACGTTTGGAATGAATTTTTTTAACTGGACCTTTTCTTCTTTTGTTTTTGCAAGAGTTTTTTTTGACGCTGCTTTTTGGAGGCCCCAGCAATTCCCTCTCTTAAAGAGAAGAAATTTTTCATCTGGACTGATCTCGATAGCCTCAAATTCTTCACCCACAGGGCCTTTAAAGATAGATTTTTCTAAAACCTTTTCCTGTTGAATATCCCAGAGTTGTATGTGGCCGTTTAATAAACCTACAAAAAACTCTGAGGGTTTCTTCTTTGAGAAG